>CAYMFZ010000369.1:0-2137 GCA_964389585.1 uncultured Pirellulaceae bacterium
CGCAAGCTGTCCGGGCACATTGTTCTTAAACTGAACAAAATGCTTACCGCACGGTGCGCCTTGATTTTCCAAAGTCATCTGGCGTTGGTAGTACCAGCCTTTGGCGAAGCCTGCGTCGTCCAACCCTTCCTCAAAATCTCCATTGATCAATTGTGGGTTCGCAGGATCTGGAAGAACTTGCCGCACGTCTTCTGCCGTGCCAGTCATCGGTACAAACAGCGTTGGGCGAAGTGCCTTGCGAACCATTTTTCCATCGACTTTTTCCATCAAGTATAGCGTTTGCTGATGCCGCTCCCCCATCGGCACGACAATCGTTCCACCTTCTTTAAGTTGATCGACCAATGGTTGAGGAATGTCTTCCGGCGAACAAGTCACAATGATCTTGTCGAACGGCGCATGTTCCTTCCAGCCTTTGTAGCCATCACCAATTTTCGTAAATACATTTTTGTATTTAAGCTTCTTAAGAACTTTGGCTGCCGTCTTGCCAAGTTTCTCCACGATTTCGATGGAGTAGACTTCTTTGACCAACGGACTAAGAATCGCGGCCTGATAGCCACTCCCCGTACCGATTTCTAAAACCTTGTCAGTTGGCTGGGGCGCAAGTTCTTGCGTCATATACGCAACAATAAATGGCGAAGAAATCGTTTGGCTCTCGCCGATTGGAACGCCCGCGTCAAGATACGATTGTGTTCGCCGAATTTTCTTGGGGACGAATTCATGACGTGGTGTTGCCAACATCGAGTCCAGCACGCGCTCATCGGTAACGCCGGCACCTTTAACGGCAACTTCGACCATTTGAGTTCGAAGCTGGGCGAAATAAGAATCGGATTGCGGCGCGAAACCAAACAACTGTGCCTTTGCGGCAAGACAGAACACAATGGTTGCGAACAAGACGATTGGTCGGTGTCGATTCAAAAGCATTTTCTATCCAATCTTTGGGTCGGTTTGCCGGCACTGTTTAAAGTGCCGCCCCAAATCCGACTCTGACTACTAAGCCCGATCTATTTTACACAAGTCTCTGCAGTAAGGCCAAACCAGTTTGATACGTATAACCAGTCGGTTCGACAGTTCTGCGGCATCCGGTTAAATTCAATTCAGTTTACTGAACTCTGAGACTCAACCGCACGTCCATGCCCAACCAAGAACAAGAAAATTCGTCCGATTCATCTCGTCCGTCTGATCAAAACGTCGACGGGATCGAACATTCAAGCAATCCATTGCCATTCATTCTGCCGTTGTTTGTTTTCTTGTTAATCGCTTCATTCTACCCCAGCTTTGCGGATTCATTCGCCGAATCAGAAAGTGACGGAAACCTCGAAGTGACTTCAAAAACGTGGACCTACATTGTGATGATTGGAATGCAAGTTCTGATCGCAACTGGCTTACTCATTTACTTTCGCAAGACCTATCTTGAGCATTTTCCACTTCGATTTTCGCCTCTTTCAATCGTTGTTGGTGCAATCGGAGTCGTCCTATGGATCGTCGTTTGTGATTTTCAATTGGAGCCAAAGTTCTGGACACTACTTGGCTTTGGCACAAGTCGACCATCCTTCAATCCGTTCACGATTGGTGACCGCAACGTTCTGGTTTCTTTTTTGGTGATTCGAATGACTTTGTTGGCGCTGATCGTTCCAATCATCGAAGAACTTTTTTTGCGTGGCTGGTTGGTTCGTTGGGTTGAAGATCCAGCTTGGGAGAATCTCTCTCTTTCGAGCCTGTCCCTCAAAGCCCTGTTGTCGGCAAGCGTCTACGGCGTTGTCGCTCATCCCGGCGAAGCGATCGCGGCGTTTCTTTGGTTTGGCTTGGTTACCTGGTTAATGCAGAGAACAGGAAACCTCTGGGATTGTGTCGTCGCCCACGCCGTTACCAATTTGCTGCTTGGAATTTACATTTTGAAATTCGAGCAGTGGCATTTTTGGTAGTGTCACTGATTGTCTTAAATCACTTAAGTGGAAACGTGGCACCAGGCCAACCTTCACCACTAAGCCAAACCCCCAAGCGGAAAATGGGACTGGCTCCGCCAACAACAATCTAAACCCCTTGAAAGAAATCAACCGGCGGTGCCTGTACCATTTCTCCGCGCCCTAAACAGATCCCGCCGGTACCCCAGATGGAACACAGCCATCCGTCTCATGTC
>CAYMFZ010000369.1:2147-6179 GCA_964389585.1 uncultured Pirellulaceae bacterium
TCTCATGTCTTTGCGCTTCACGCTTGACCGGCTGCGCAACAATCGAAAATGCAGCCGCGTTGCTGTAAACATTGTTGACCAAGCCGAACATAAAGAACATCAACACATGTTGAATTGGAATAATCGACGTGTCGTGAAACATTCCATTGATCACGTAACAACTAAGTATCACCAGCGAGATCAAGGCAAATTGGCGCGCCCATAGATCAAGCGATTGGTCGCTCCAGACCTTCCAACAGACCCTCGCCATCTGAATCAACATGATCACCAGCAGCGAAAATCCAATCAGCCCGGTCTCAGTCAGATAAGCCAAGAACACATTGTGCTGCATTAGCGACTTGGTAATCGAAAGCGGCTTTCCAGAGTGCGGATCTTGAAGGTATGGATACTTCGCCCGCGCGTACTGACCAAAACCGCATCCCGCCAAGGGACGATCCTGAAACATGTTCCAGGCAACGATCGCAAACAGTGGTCGCATCTGGGCGGACTGTTCCATTTCCGACTGCGTAACTTCCTTGTCACGCTTGAACGAAAAAATCTTTTCTGACAAGACTGGAAAGGCCACGATGGTTACAAGCGTCGCGAGGACAATCATGGAGCCTTGCAAGCGGCGAGGTGCCGGCAACCAAATGAACACTCCGCAAGCAACGATAAATCCGAGCCAGACGCTTCTCGTCAAAGTGCAGTAGATTCCTGCCGCGAAAACCAACGCCACCGTCATGATGACCAGTTTGCCATTCGTCTTCGCTCGCGGCCACCAAGCCAACACGCAGCAGAAGCATGTCGTCATGAAGATTCCGTTGGAAACCGGGTTCAAGAAAGGTCCCCTGCCCCGCCCCAAGAACTCTTTGGTTTCGGATGTCATTATGTAACGTGGAAACACAATGGCTGAGATGCCTTTGACTTCCGCAATCGCCGTCAACGCGAGGTAAACACCGAACAAACCCATAACTGCCGCGATGAACTTCAGCTCCGCCGTCCCAAGATTGCACGAACGGACAACCCAATAAATCACTAATGGAATCAAGTTAAAAAACAGAAGCCGAGACGCCGGCATGTTGTTCAGAAACTTCCAGTCATGCGTGACCGTGCTGAAGAACAAAGTACCCATCAAGGCCAGGATTGAAAAGTCGACGCGATTTAGCTTTCGCAAGTCTTCCTTGCCAAGCAAGAAAAGCACCGCAAATGCTCCGACTAAAACGCCAACCAGGACTCGATCAAGCGTAATAGGGATCGGGCCTGCGGGGAGATTGAAAAACTCACTTCCCAAGACACTGCCGGTGAGCACGACCGACAAAGCGATCATTGGGATCGGGCGCAGATTAAATTGAGGACGAATCCGAACCCACAGGCAAGCGACCACTATCAAAAACGGAATGGCGACCGTGAAGACTAATTCCATGGGATCAACTCCATGATGCGGCAACCATTTTGCGTACGAATTCGGGCGAGAACAAACCTGATGTTCCGTCGTTTACGAATTAACAATCAGGCTCGGTCTTTATCGTCGCAACAGAGATAACCGGTTTAGCTTCAATGTGATAGCACGAAATAACCGGCATAACCGGATTCTCTACTTCACTTCGAATTCCAATCCAGGCTCAAGTCCAGCCGACTTATTGCCGTTGAGATCCTCGACCAACAACTGCAACTTGTACTTTCCCGCTGAGAGATTATTCAACTGAATCGGGAAGTGCATGTAGAAATCGCGACGGCGTTTGCGTGCGATATCGTTAACGACAGGATACGCAGATTGCTGGACCACGGTGCCTTGCTCGTCGTAAATCGCAAAGCTTCCACGAAGCTGCGTTTGGACTTGTGATTGAGAATTGATCTGCCGTTGCACGGAAGAGTAGTTTTCAACTTCGCAATAAACCAACATCCGTTGATCTGATTTGAATGTCGTCGAAGGGAACACTTTGAATTGGCCAAAGCCAGAAACCTCAGTGCAAAATTCTCCGTTTGAAACTCTAAGATCAGCAATCGACTCCAAACGCTCAACGGCTTTTCTTAAGTGGTCAAGCGTATTGATCGCGGTGTTGTGGCGATCAAGGTCAGTTCCTTCATCGTTAGAATTCAACATCAACGCGATCGCGTCGAGCTGATGTTGCCAATATTGTTTTTCTTCATCGGACAAAGCATCCTTGCGATCTTCGACGTCGACCATTTGACGCTTGAGGACGTCTAGCAAACGCAAATTCACCTCTAATCCGTTTCTCGCTTCTGGTTCGGTCTCGATACTCAGTCGAGATTGTACGCTTTGAATTGTCTCATCAAGTTTTTCGCTCCAAGGAACGGTGTTGTCGATATCGATGACTTCGAAACGAACCGCTGGGCCCGTGTAAAGTTGCGGACGGCGCATCTGTTGCGATTCTGCCGCGTCAGCAACTTGGACGACTTCATTGACGGGTGTCGAATCGAAATTGGGCAGCTCGATTGTTTTCTGTTCGGTAGATTCGCTAGGAGCAAATTCAGTCGGTGCGAAATCATTGGTCTCATCGACCGCAGCCAAGTGCGTTACGGCTTGGAAGTCGTTACTTGAATCAGTTTCGACGGTCCCCGTGATCACCAATTCCGTGATCGGAGGAGGGTTCGTTGGTTCTTCGATTTCAACATCGTTCGATGGCGAAACCGGAAACTGAAAGTCGTTTGATCCAGTGACTTCGGCGATTTGTGATTGCCCGCAATTTGGATCGGAACATTCGGAAGAACTACAAGAAGGACAAGCCATTTGAAGCGTAGGTTGCGTGACTGGCTCAGGGCCAAACATGGCAATCCATTCCTCGTTTGTTAGATCGTCGAATGATTTCTCGCTGCCAATCGGCAATTCAAGTTCCTCAGATTCGACTTCAACCAAGGGAAGGTTCGCACCCAGAAGTTCGCTTTCGACGGTTTCAGTTTTCATTTGCTCAACAGGATGATCGGCAAACGGCGGAATGGTGTCTTCTGATGTCGTTGCCACGATCACGATTGGTTCAGAGCTAACAACGGGCGATAAGTTCTTACCGGACTCGCGGCGGTGCTGACTGACACAGCTTCCGTCGCATGACAATCCATCACACGTTGCACAGGATTGCGCGATTTCTGTTTGTTCGAGATCGCGCCAGTTGTTCTTTTCAAGTTCACTTGCGACTGAATTTACGAGTGTGACGTCAGACTCTAGCGAGTCTGATTCAGCCATTGCCGAATCGACATACGCCGCTGTCTGCAACTCGGCCAAGTCTTGTTTGCCTTCGATTCGAACAACTTGTTCGTTTGTCCAGTTGTCCAATCGTCGAAGCGAATTCTCAGGAGCAGTATTCGCTTTCTCGTCAACAGCTCGCGTTGAAGCGTTGAACATGATGGGCGCCAGCGGCTGACTGACCAATCCCGAGGGCGGTGTCATTTCGTAAACGGGTGGTTCAATCGGTTCGGCGTATGGCAAAACCGGTTTCATTTTTGGCTTATGGCAATCACACCCCGACTCGTGATCGCAATTGGCAGGATCAGTGGAATCGCTTTTTGTTTCATTGAGTGACGGCGCGGGCGTAGCAACCAGCTTAACGGCGTTCTCATCAATTTCGTCAAGGATCCTTGCGGAGTCCTTCTTCGTTTTCTCGAGCCCTGCGTAGGGATCTCCGACGTATCGGCTGGCGGAATCTGAATAGTCGGTCGACCATTCTTGCTGGCTACTTTTATTGCCAAGTAGATCTTGATTGATCGTCGATTGGCGAAGTTTAGAACAACCGACTTGAGTTGCGACAATCGTCAATCCAACAAGCGCTAAAACAAAGATCGCAACCAGATTCCGTTCCGGCATATCACTACCCGTTTAATAAAGTTTTCGAGCGACATCGCTTCCTGCGATGATTCGTTGTCTCGATATTCGCGGCGGATAGTAGAGAATACAAAAAGACGATTCAAGTGAGCAATCGAGTTCGCCAGCAACTTTTTGCTGGCAAAACATGCGGCTTCCGAGATTTTTAACGCGAATCAAATACAAAGTTCTGTTGAATCGAGCAGAATGATCTTTGTCCACGAATAACACGAATC
>CAYMFZ010000370.1:0-1528 GCA_964389585.1 uncultured Pirellulaceae bacterium
CCGAAATGTCGTGGGTCAAACGTGAGAATCATCCGAACGAGTTGGGTCAGATTGGTGACGAGATCGAAGTCTCTGTTTTGGGCATCGACAAATCAGGCGAACAAATGTCGCTTGGTATGAAGCAAACTCAGGACAACCCTTGGGACAAAGTCGAAGGTAAGTACCCAATCGGCAAAGAGATCACTGGAAAGGTCCGCAACCTTACCAACTACGGTGCGTTCATCGAGTTGGAAGAAGGCATCGACGGCTTGCTTCACGTCTCGGATATGTCTTGGACACGTAAGATCAGCCATCCAAACGAAGTGTTGGAAAAAGGCCAAGAGCTTACCTGCAAGATTTTGGCAGTCGACACCGAGCGTCGCCGAATCGCGCTTGGCTTGAAGCAGATGAACGAAGATCCATGGACTTCGGACATTCCTCAGCGTTACACGCCAGGTCAGAAGATTTCAGGCAAGGTCACCAAGATCACCAACTTCGGCGTCTTTGTCGGACTTGAGAATGGTCTTGAGGGATTGCTTCACATCTCTGAATTGGCTGACCACAAGGTCGAGAATCCTGAAGACGTCGTTAAGGTCGGTGACGAGCTCGAAGTTAAAGTGCTTCGCGTTGACACTGACGAGCGAAAGATCGGACTTTCTCGCCGACGTGTTGACTGGACCGCTGAAGAAGAAGCCGCCGAAGCGAAGAAGGAACAAGCCGAGACTTCAGGAGTTGCCGGTGGTCCAAACATCGCTCAGTCGGATCTTAAAGGTGGATTGGGCGGAGGCGGTTTGCTGATTCAACCCGCTGCTGCTGAGGCCGATGCAACTACCGAAGCCGCACCGGCGGAAGAGAAAGCTGAAGAAGCTCCAGCGGCTGAAGCTGCTGCTGAGGAAACTCCAGCCGAAGCAGAAGCACCGGCTGAAGCCGAAAAGCCTGCTGAAGATTAATCTCTGATTTGAAATCAAGAATTTGAAATTGAATTCAAAATCAAGGATTCAAATCAAATTTAAAATCTCAAATCTGAGATAAACATTTCAAATCTGAGATGAACATTTCAAATCTGAGATGAACATTTCAAATCTGAGATTAGACAATTTCAAATTTAAGATAAAAACTTACCAACCAACGCCCATCGTTTTCGATGGGCGTTTTTTTGTGACAACGCCAACCAAGATATTCCAAGTGACCTTGAAGGCAATTAATTCATGGCCGCCAATCAGGACACGAAACATTGGACACTCAGTTCTTGGTTGATGAATCAATTTGATTCAATCTCGAAACATGGGCACGTTAAGATTGCGGAGCAATCAACGACTATCGATCCTCAACTGCCCAAGCGTCCCGACTCGGCATAGCAAAATGCGGCACCTGCCACGACGGCGATCTCGACTGAGCAAGTCATTGTCGTTGATCACTCCGTGATCAAAACGGGCAGCAAATTAGAACCCGAAAACGGAAACAGCGAAGAGAAACGAAGGCAGACAAAACAGGAACGCCAAACCACCCCACAAGCCCGCGCCGCCCCAATGCTTGCGAGGGATGCCCT
>CAYMFZ010000370.1:1538-6167 GCA_964389585.1 uncultured Pirellulaceae bacterium
CTAACAAGTTTGGGATGAGCTTGTAGAAGAGCGGCTTCGAAGAATCAGCCTCCTTGGTCTCGTCGGCACGGGCGATTTTCTGTTCAACCGCCAGAGATTCTTCCAATTCTCAGAAATGTTTTCATGGGGCACACATTCTACTCCCTAAACAGAACTACGGTGTCAGTTCATATTTGTGATCGAAGAGGGTTCTTGGATAAGTAGTCTGTATTGATTACGTGCTTAATGTGCATTTCGAGATTTAGCCGATCATTGACAACCAACGTGAAATGAGGAACAACTACCGCTCCCTCTCTCCTCCTCTCACCAAGGAATGCGTCATCTCTACCGCCTCAACCCAGGAAGACTGGGTGCACAACGTGCGCGCTACATTGAAAGAATCAAAGCAAGACTTCCATCAGGTCAAACCGTGGATCTTCTGGCGAGACATGCTACTCGCCGCCACGATAGCTTACGTCTCAGCGGCAATCTATTTGTCCGCACCAGCTTTCTCCTTATTGCAACTAGGCGGCTTTCTGGTCGCAGTCTTTTGGCTCTACCGCGTTGGCTCGCTGGTCCATGAAGTCGCCCACCTCGGCGGCCATGAACTAACTGCCTTCAAAGTCACTTGGAATATCTTGGTTGGCGTTGTCACCTTAACACCATCTACTTTTTTTACCGGGCATCATCGCGACCATCACACCCAACGCGTTTACGGAACACCTCAAGATCCGGAGTACGTTGTCAACATCTGTGAACGCGGGAACTTATTGAACTTCTTTTTTTACTTCATCATCGTCGCTCTGTTTCCGTTGATTGTGTTTACGCGATTCGCTTTGGCCCCATTAACATTTCTTTCGCCAAAGATTCGTGAATTTACTCTGCGTCGACTTTCGGCGTTCACGTTCAACTGGAAATACGAAAGACCGATTGGCAGAATCAATCGCAAACGATTTGCGGCTTTGGAATTATTGTGCTGCCTGCGAGCTTGGGCCATTCCCGGAGCCGCGTTGTTGGGCGTGGCGCATCCATCACGAATGTTCATGTTGTACACCCTGGGCGCGTCGGTCGTGATCTTGAATCAGCTACGACAACTTGCCGATCATCACTTTGAAGGCGACGGCGACAACCTTTCAATGGGAGACCATATCAAGGACTCGTGCAACTACGTTGGCAAAGATCCATTGACCTGGTTATTTTTTCCCTTTGCGATCCAATACCACGCTTTGCATCACATGTTCCCCTCGCTGCCGTATCACAATCTCGCGTTTGCCCATGCGTATTTGATGAAAGAGCTTCCAGCACAATCGCCTTATCGAGAATTGACGCAACCGGGTTGGTGGTCAGTCGCCAAAAACATCCTGCACATCGATAGATCTTCGCAGCCTATACTTAGCCCCGAATCGAGCGAAGATTGACAGTGGTTGGAATGAATTTCCGACAAATTGGCCAACCAAAGTCAAATTGCCTGTACGATTGAAAGCAACCAATAGGTTTTTCTGCTTCTTGATCCCAAACAAGCGATCCAATGATTCGTCTTTTAGCTTCCGCATTCATTCTCACCCTAGTGATTTCTCCTTCACTCTTCGCTCAAACAAAAACTTTAGTGACCCATGAACGGTTGACGCTGGGTACCGAATCGAACCGCTCAGCATCGGTTCGACTGGGTGATCTTGATGGTGACGGAGACCTCGACGCGGTTGTTGCAAACGGCCGACATTGGCCGCAACAGAATTTCGCATTCTTGAATCAGGGAAAAGCCCGTTTCTCGGTCATGCGACCTTTGGGCATCGACCGAGTGACCAGCTACGCTTGCGAACTAGCCGATCTCGATGGAGATGGTGATCTGGACATTGCAATCGGCAATGACATGGCCCCATGTCAGATCTTTCTCAACAAAGGAAAAGGATCTTTTGACTATCACGGTACGTTTGGAGCGATCTCCAGCATCCGAAGTCTGACAGTTGCCGATATCGACAACGATGGTGATCTAGATATTTTGGCGACTTCGCGTGGCAAGCGAAATCGCATTTATTTGAATGATGGCTCGGCGAAATTTGAACCCGGCCCATTTTTTGGTGCAAAGAACGATTCAACAATCGCCGTCGCAGTCGGCGACGTGAATCACGACGGGCAGCAAGATTTGATTCTTGCCAATCGCGATGGCCAGCCAAATTTTTTGCTTCTTAACGATGGCGAACTCAAATTCGATGTTCAACCATTCGGGTCCAAAACAGTTGATTCCCGATCCGTTGCGGTAGGCGATTTGAACGGCGACGGAAAACTCGATTGGGCAACCGGCAATATTGGCCAGCCAAACACACTGTTTCTTGGCGACGGCAAAGGCGGAGTGCTCGACTCGATCGAATTCGGACAAGCAAGCAATCGGACTTACGCGATTGCGATCGCTGACCTCGACAACGATCAAGATTTAGACATCGTAGTTGGGAATTCTGGTCAACAGAACTCCGTCTTCTTCAACACGGGAAAAGGGACCGCTTTTCGCGAAGAATCCTTTGGTGATTCCAATGCAACCTACGGGTTGGCAGTCGGCGACGTTAACGGCGATGGACTTCCGGATGTTGCCGTCGCCAATTCAGATGCACTTAACTTCATCTTCATCAACCGAACCAAATAACTACAACCGCGTGCCAACTAGTCGATCGCGATTTCTTGAATGAAGTCAACCATCGCAGCGAGAATATTGGCGTCTCCCAGCAAGAACAAAGAGGCCTTTTCAAATCGAGGGCGATCAAGCAACGAAGCCAGGTGCGCACAGGACTCTGATTCGTTTTGTTCGATCAACAGTTCGACGTAAGCCAAGAAACTGGTCAGAACTTTTTTCTTCGCCGCCGCTGTAAATCCGCCCTTCTCCACTCGCAAGACTAACCGATCATTGAGCGCTGCTAACTCGTGAGTTTTTAACTTCTTAATCGCAGCCTTCGTTTTGGCAAATCGAAGGAGCACATCATCCGCTGAGATTACATGCGAATCTCTAATGCTTTTTGCAAACGTCATCGCCGCGTTTACGCCAATGATGCCTGACAACATTTTGACATGCGATCGAGTGATCTTCTTAATGTCCGTAATCGTTTTGGAAACTCGTTCCCACGACCGTCGGTCGGGAGTCCTCGACAGGTCGGTCCCAAAAGATTGTGCATCTGCGGCTCCGGTCTTCGGATCGCCATCCAAAAATTCGCTGTTTTCCTGGATGAACGTTAGCACGCGTTCATCTATGTCATTCTTGTTGGCCCAAACCAACCAATCCTCGACCGTGGGTGCGAACTGATAAATGTTGAATCGAGACACCAAAGCAGGATCGAGATCCGTCACTTGATACTCTTCGCCTTCGTTCACTGCCGAGATCACACGGCTCCCCTCCGGTAACGACTTGCCTGCCAAAGTTCGGTTCAAAGTCAAATCCATTACCGACTGGAGAATCTCTGGTCGGGCGCGATTGAGTTCGTCAAGGAACAACACGACCGGCTCGTCGGTAATCGGCCACCAAAATGGCGGAAGGAATTCGGATTGCCCAGTCGCTTCGTTCTTGTGCATCAGCCCAATCAAGTCGCCTGGATCACTCATTTGGCCAAGGAAAAAAGTGATTACGGTTTGGCCATCGGATTCGAAAAAGGTTTTGACGATTTGGGATTTCCCAATTCCGTGCTGCCCAACCAGCATAATGTTTTGTTCAGGCGGAGTGATCTTGAGGGTTTCAATCAGTTCAGTGGTGTTAATCTTGATCGCAGGCATAACGTCCATCCATGTTCTTGTGTTGATCAATCAAACCTTGACGCGAACAACTTGGGGTTTGTATTCGAAAACTGAAAAGTTCACTAACATATCTCTCCAAGCTATTCGTGATATTGGTGTTATTCGTGGACAAATTCCAAAGCTGAAACATCGTCGTTCATTGACTAAAATCTGAGATCATCCACGACGCTAGAACAAACGCATCACCATGCTGGAGCGAGCTCGCCGTTCCAATTCTGTCCACGAATAACGCGAATCTTCACGAATTACTTTTCACAAATATTCGTGCGATTAGTGTTATTCGTGGACAACCTTTTAAATTTCGATGCAACCCACCCGACTTGAACCATCTCAAGGCTTCGATTTCGAAGCAGCAGGTTCGATCCAATCGCCTTGTTTCGCTTTCCACCGCTTGTTTTCACTTCGAAAGTTTACTCCGAGTCTTTGAAGGTTCTCAAGGGTGTGGATCAAATCCGGCACTTGATCGAGTACTTGCTTCAGCTTTCCTTTGGGAAACGAAAAGTGAAAACCTCGCTTGCGGCCGCGAATTCGAATGCTCAACCGAACTTCACGAACGGATTCGCTGATGGCAAAGGAAAAGTTGTGCGTCTGCCCAAGTTCCTTCAATCGCGACGTCAGCCCGGTCTGTTGCAGACTTGCGACTTTTTGCTTCCGCTGGTCACGCAAATGCTCTTTGTTTTGACGAGCAATAATCTGTTCGACAAGAGAGTCAATTTGCGCGACATCAACGACCGGCATTTTCGGATTCGGCGTCGTACCATGTCGCCGTCGATTTGCATCAACAATCCAAAGCCCACTCACTCCTTCACTGGTGGCAAAATAAAGCTGAAAGTCTTCGTTTGGGTTTCTTCCTCTTCCCACTCCTTTGATATAAAG
>CAYMFZ010000371.1:0-6159 GCA_964389585.1 uncultured Pirellulaceae bacterium
TGAAATCGAACGGTTGATTAGCAATCACCGCTCCGGCGTGGAAGAGAATTCGAATGGCGAATCGGCGATTCCCTCCCAATACGCGATTCCTCAAGACGACAATTACCCAACGCTCGATGCTGCCGCAGACTCAACACCTCACCGAACTTGGTTGGAGCGAAACCTACATGTTTTGATGTTTGCATCCTTCGTAATCGTGGCACTTAAACTTTTCAGTACGATTTGGTTGCGCCTTTTTCTACGAGGTTCTGTTGCCGATTTTGCGATCGTAACCCTAATTGGCTTGTTCATCTTTATGATTCTCATTTCGCTTGCCATGATGCCGTTTAGCTACAATGCCAAGCGAACTTTTGGCATCCCCAAAATGTTATTGGTGACGACAATCGCAGGGATTGGTGCGAGAATCTATTTTCAACGAGTCCGATTCGATGACGCCGTTGCGGCAGATTTAGAGTTCCTCAATTACTTTGTTGATTCAATTTTGTTTTTCTACCTACTGGTCATGGCAGGGCTCGGCGCGATCACGGTTGTTATCAATTGGGTAAGTCACCGGATCGACTTGCCGGAGCTTCCCTTTAGTAAAAAACGATAACCATTTCCATGAAAACCAAGAAGCAGAAATTCCTCGCCCATCCGTCAAAGGACAAAGTCTCTTCGATACTGGAGGTCCCGGCCGAAGCAAACGCGCTGGTGGTGCTTGGGCATGGCGCTGGGGCCGGAATGCATCATGCCAACATGCAGGCGATTGCCGAAGCATTGCACGCCCGAGGCATCGCCACGTTTCGATATCAATTTCCGTTTATGGAACGAGGTGGTGGCCGTGATTCAAAAGAAGTTTCGCTCGCAACTGTGGCGGCTGCTGTTGAAAATGCTTCGTCGCTCGCGCCCAAGCTTACGCTTTACGCGGGCGGGCATTCTTTCGGAGGAAGAATGACTTCGTTGGCTGCCGCAGAGTCGATGTTGTCAACAGCCGCTGGTCTGATCTTTTTTGCTTTTCCGCTTCATCCGTCTGGAAAGCCATCTGTCGATCGCGCTACTCACCTCCACGATATCAAGATTCCGATGTTGTTTCTTTCGGGGACACGAGACAAGCTATTTACGGTCGATCTTTTCAAGCCGATTCGAAAGAAGCTGGGAAAAAAAGCTGCCACACATTATCTCGACACCGCCGACCATGGCTACAAAATTCTCAAGCGAACCCGCAAGTCAAAGCAAGACGTGTTCGAGGAGATGGCGGATGTTGTAGCGGCTTGGATCGATGAGAAATGAGAAATGAGAAATGAGAAATGAGAAATGAGAAATGAGCTGTGGCTGGGCATCTTAACGATTCGAGTTTGTGCAATGCGGCATGCTGCCGTAAATAGTGGCCGTTCACTCCGTGAACGAGCGCCAGTCCGAGCGAAGCGACAGAGTTAACGCAATTCACACTTCTTGTTTCGAGCATTGCTTGCCAAAAGATCACCCTCGCATCGCATTGGGATCGGCGCTATTTCACACAGTGAAATGCCACAATCTCGAATCGCTTAGGTTGTCTCAATATTTCAACAGTGAAACCCACTATCTCGAATCAGCTCAAATTCGCTCAGGATAAAACAATGCTGTTCCGCCATAATTTGGCTTCCGTGAACTTCTTGACCATCGCAGACGTATTTGAAATGGGTTGCTGTATCAATTCGCAGAGGATTCCCGGCACGACTGATGCCGCTATCTTCGATATAACCCGGTCGACATCGCGGATTACCCTTGCTTCCATTTCACCAAGCAAAATGCTTGGTTTAGGACGCTCGACAACATCACGTCAACGAAGCAAAATATGAACTTGCTCACCCATGGACGAATTGAGGAGGGCGACCAGTTACCTTGCAACGAAATTAGCAGATCGCACCCTACTCGTTTTGCATTCATTGTTCCGAAACAAATTGATTCGAAACGTGCCTAAATCAAAAGTCCAGATCACGCCCAACCACGCGAACTAATCCAGAGTAACCAGATGTCAGCCGCTCCAGAAACCGACGTTGAAGAAACCGCAGTTGAAGAAGTTGACCCGCGAGCCAACGAAACACCCATGATCGAAGCCGATCGGCTTTCGAAATTCTACGGGATCTTCGCCGCCACTCGTGACGTTTCATTCAAAGTCTACAAAGGCGAAGTCGTTGCGTTCCTTGGCCCAAACGGAGCCGGTAAAAGTACCACGATGAAAATCTTGACCGGCTACCTTTCACCTTCTCAAGGCGTCGCGCGTATCGCCGGTCATGACATGAGTGCCGAGCGACTTGCTGGTTCCAAGAAGCTCGGCTACTTGCCCGAGACGGGTCCGCTTTATCCTGAGATGACGCCCTACAGCTTGCTCGACTTTTTCGCCGAAGCCCGAGGCATGAGCAAAGCCCTCAAACGTGAACGGATCGAAAAAGCCGTTGACTTGTGTGCACTTGGAAGCGTCATCTACAAACCGATCAACAAACTTTCTAAAGGCTATCGTCAACGTGTCGGAATGGCCCAGGCTCTAATCCATGAACCCGATGTTTTGATTCTTGATGAACCAACGTCCGGTCTCGATCCGAATCAGATTCGTGGCGTTCGGCAAACGATGAAACGATTGGGCCAAGAAAAAACAATTTTGCTTTCGACGCACATCCTTCAAGAAGTCGAAGCGATGGCCGATCGCGTGATCATGATCAACGAAGGCCGCAAAGTTTACGATGGAAAGCTAGAAAACATCGACCCAGAAGACAAAGGGCTCGACTCCGTGTTCGCCAACTTGACCGGTCACGATCCGGAAACGGGTGTTAAGTTGCAAGACCAGCACGACGACTAGTTTTCGAATCGCCAATTGAATCAATAAGTTCAAAAAAGTCTTGGCCACGCCGAGGCAAATAATAAATCGGATTTCCCATGGATACTTCTGCTGCCGCTATTTCGATCGAGTTCGTCTACATGCTAGTAGTCGATTTGATCTTCCTTGTGATTCTCGTGCTGTTAATGCTGCCGCTTGGGATCTGGAGGCAAGCAGCATTCGCCGTGATGAAACGAAACTTCATCGGCTACTTCAGCAACCCAACAGGTTACGTGTTTCTTTGCTTGTTCGTTTTGCTGACTTCGTTCGCAGCGTTTTGGCCACATGAATTTTTTACAACGAACCTCGCCAACTTTGATCAGCTCAATAAGTACCTCCCGTACATCATGTTGATCTTTATCCCGGCGATCACCATGAGCATTTGGGCAGAGGAAAAACGCCAAGGAACAGACGAGTTGTTGTTGACGCTTCCGGCGAAGGATTTCGATATCGTCATCGGTAAATATTTCGCCGCCGTGTTGGTGTTTACGGTTTCGCTTTTGTTCTCTCAGTTGTCAAACTACGCGGTGTTGCTCGCGATGACTGGCGGATCGCTGGACAATCTGTTGCTGTTTTCGACTTATCTTGGTTACTGGTTCATGGGAGTCGCCATGATCTCACTCGGGATGGTGGCTTCGTTTTTGACAAGCAACTTGACCGTGGGATTTATCTTTGGCGCCGCACTCAACGCACCATTGGCGTTCTTCTCAAACGCCGATGTGATCTTCTCCAACACCCAGTGGATCCAGCGATTATTCGACTGGTCTTTGCTGCAACGATTCGAGCCGTTTGGCCGCGGTCTAATCAGCTCGTCGTCGATTTGCTACTTCCTCGGAATCGTCGTTGTTGGAATCTATCTCAGTATGATCTTGATTGGCCGCCGACATTGGCTTGGAGGACGTGATGGAACGTCGATGTTTTGGCATTACATTTTGAGGGCCGTTTTCCTGATCGTGACTGCGGTCGCGGCGGTTTTGATTGTCCAACACAGTCCGCTTAATCGCGCTCGTTTGGATATTTCAGAATCAAATATCAGTACCCTCGCGCCAGCAACCGTGAAGCTCCTTGAAGAGTTATCCAACGATGACGATCCAAGCAGCAAACCAATCAAAATCGAAGCCTATGTCAGCAACAACGTTCCCAGTGAATATGTGAAGCTGAAATATGACTTGGTCAACCTCCTGCGAGAATTCGATGTCCTTGGAGGAAAGCGCGTTGACGTTAATTTGCATCAAGGAATGGAGCCGTTCAGCGAAGAAGCGATTTTGGCCGAGAAGAAATACGGAATCCGACCGCAAAAGATCCGAAGCCAATCGCGTGGTGCGCTTCGCGAAGAAGACTTGATTCTCGGTGTCGCTTTCTCAAGTGGACTTGAACGAATCGTAATTCCGTTCATGCCTTACGGGATGCCAGTCGAATACGAATTGATGCGTTCGATCAATACAGTTTCGAAGTCCGATCGAAAAACAATCGGAGTTGTCCAGACGGATGCTTTGATTACGGGTGCCATGATTAACTCACAAGGCGAGCAGGCCAGGATTCCTCGGCTCCGAATGATTTCCGAATTGGAAAAGCAATACAACGTCGAGGTGGTTGATGCTTCGACGCCGATTTCGATGTGGAATGAAGGAGAGGACGGAAAGCCTTCGAAGCTTCGCTATGACGTTTTGTTGGTGGCGCAGCCTTCTCAAACAACGCCCGCGGAATTGAAGAATGTGATCGACGCGATTCAATCCGGGCAGCCAACGGCGATTTTCGAAGACCCCCTGCCCTCCCCCGAAAATTTTCGTCACGTCTCACCAACGTTCTTTCCACGACTGTTCGCGAGGAACGGACGCGAGCAAGCGAATATCCAAGAGCTTTGGGACGCGCTTGATTTGGAAGTTGACCGTCAACGCGTTGCGCCGCAGCGCACGATTGGTCCTGCCCAGCCTACTCAGCAGCGACAATTCGATTCGTTTGTGGTTTGGCAACCTGAAGACAAGAACCCGTACCTTCGGAACGAAATGTTGCGACAACTGGAACGGCTCGTAATTCGGCAACGCCTCGACGTTGGCGATCCTCGTTTTTCTGGTATTCACCCCGCCACCAGTGGCGTGACCGAATTGTATTTGCAGTTCGCAGGTTACATTCAGCCCAAGCAACGAACCGCTCTCGAATTCGAACCCTTGGTGAACACGGGAGTTTGCGGTCGAGTCCTTGTGACCGATGTCACAACTCGGCAAACCAGCACCAAAGGCGGATCTGCCAATCGTCAGTTCACTTTGGCGGCGCAAATTAAAGGTGGTGACAGTGAAATCACGATTCCCACTAGCGCCGACAAAGTCAAAAAGTCAAAGCAAAAAACTAACGTGATCTATGTTGCGGATGTCGACACGCTCGCTGACTTCTACGTCACCATGCGTGAGGCTCCAATCGTCGATGGCGTGGAGTATCGTTACCAAAACATGAGTTTTGTCTTGAACATCGTCGACGCGCTGGCCAATGTCGACACTTATCTTGGTTTGAGAAACCGAAAGATCGATCACAAGACGCTCGCGGTTGTTGAGAAGACTTATGAAAACGCGATGCAGAAAGTTTTCAATGAGGACCAGCAACTCAAAATTGAAATGACTAACAAAATGAACGAAGCTCAAAATGAGGTGCGCCAAAAGATTCGGCCAACCCAGCAAGAGATTCAGAAGCTGTTAGACAAAAAAGAGAAAGGGCTGGCTTACGATTCGCTGAAACTATCTGCGAAGCAAGGGCTGCTGGAGCAACAGTTAAGAGACCAAAACGAAAAGTACCAAAACAAACAAGCTGAATTTGAGAACGAGCGCCGCGAGGCGAAGCGTCGAATTGACCTCGATGCGGAACTGGAGATTCAAAAAATTCAACGCCAGTTTAAATTGGCCGCCGTCGTCATTCCTCCGATTCCTCCACTTCTGGTTGGCTTGATTGTCTTTACACGACGCCGACTTCGGGAGCGCGAAGGAATTTCGAAAGCTCGCCGGTTGAAGTAGTAGAGCGGAGTAACGACGCGGCCAAAATATTTGGACGAGCTTTTTTGGCTGTCGTTCAAGCAGACCTAGCAAACAACTAAAAACAAACTTTCGGATTCCGTTGGACTCCAAGGCTTAGATCAAATGAAATCACCCGCCTTTAAAACGCTTACCATGGCGATCGTTGCGGCCATTGTTTCGGCTGTTGCCGCCGCCTTTTACCCTTGGCCAGCTCCAGTCGTTGTCAGTGCAATCGTGGGTAAACCGCTGTTTGAATCTTACGATACCAACTCGGTCCGTTCGATTCGCATCTCCAAGTACAACGATGAGCGAAACGGGCTTGAT
>CAYMFZ010000372.1:0-6157 GCA_964389585.1 uncultured Pirellulaceae bacterium
CTTCGGGAGGACGTAGGTAAAACTGATTGCCTTCCATCTTCATCCGCTGCGTGTCGGTGCGGAATTTCCCCATGTTGATGCACAGCATCACGTCTTGGGCTTCGGCGTCTTCCTGATCGACGTAATGGCAATCGCTGGTGGCGACCAAGGGTAGGCCGACTGAGTTCGCGACTTCGACGGCGCCTGTCAGTTGTGGCTTTTGAATGTCGACGTTGTTGTTCATGATCTCAAGGAAGTAGCGATCACCAAAAAGGTTCGAGAAATACTCGGCAACTCCCTTGGCTTCCTTAAGACTCTCTTCAGCGCCGTTGCCAGAATTTCTGAGAATGGCCCGACTAAATTCGCTAGAAACACAACCGCTCAGACAGATAATGCCTTCGTTGTATTCTTCGAGCAACTCCTTATCGATTCGCGGCTTGAAATAGAAACCGTCGAGACTCGCGTGCGAAGCCATTTTGACGAGATTCTTAAACCCGGTCGCGTTTTGACAAAGCAACGTTAGGTGATAACTGGAGTCGCGCCCTTTGCCGCCGGATTTGGTCTTCCGGCTGCCCGGCGCGATGTAGGCTTCGTAGCCAATGATCGGATTGATGTCTTTGCCTTTGCAGGCTCGATAGAACTCGAGCGCACCATGCATGTTTCCGTGATCGGTCAACGCGAGGGCATTCATCCCATGGTCAGCCGTGCGCTGAACGAGTTTTGGAATCGAACTCGCGCCATCGAGGAGGCTGTAGTGGCTATGGCAGTGCAAATGAACGAATGGTCGATCGGACATGGTCCGTGCCTCCGGCGTTTGGTATGTGACCCGAATCCTAAGGGAAGTGACTGAGCTGTATTCAGTCGCAGTTGGATTTTCGCGGGACGCGATTTTAACAGATGAATCGGTTCTTACTATCGACCGAATTGGGATTCGCCTGAATGCAGTTGGTTGATGCGTATTTTAACGATTGTTTGGAAAGCCAAACTAATTCGACCAAATTCTTCGACGCGTCGGTTTCCTAACCTATGTTTCACCGTAGGTTTCCTACAAACCCCACGTATTCCTCCAAGCCGAATCGACCAAGCCAAACTTTGACCAGTCATTTTTGACCAGGTATTGATTGGCCCCCTGATTCGCAAAGACGATCACAGAAACAAAATGGCGACCTCTAGCAAATCAAAACAAAACTCGCGAAAGCCCAGTCAAACTGCGCAGATTCTTGAGCATGTTGAAATGCTTTTGGCTCTACAGGAAGAACTAGCCGAACGGACTCCTGACACCGGCGCCGCTGCATCGTCGAGTAGTTCAAGCGAAGATCTTTACGACTTGATTGCTAATAAGACGGATGAGATTTCGAAGAACTTTGAGTCTCAGTTAGACCAACGTTTCAAGAATCTCGAATCCAGATTCGCAAAAACAGACGAATTGATTTCCAATCAAACAACCTCCAATCAAACAACCTCCAATCAAACGGAGACCTCGAATAAGTCGGCCCAAGAGATTGACCCAGACGCGATCGCTTCTTCGATCGAAGTTCTGCTTGGTGAGCGGCTTGAAGCACTCGAAACAAAACTTTCGACGATTGAAAGCTTAGATTCAAAGTTTGAAAAGCTGCATGAGTCAATCCTTAGTCGCACAGAGACTTCAAACGAATCGACCTTAGAAGTTGACTCAGATGAAATTGCGAGTTCCATTGAGTCGAAATTGAGTGCGCGACTTGAATCGCTTGAGTCTCAACTTTCTGAAGTTTCCGAGGCCATTGTCGAACAGAGTCTTGCGATCGAAACCGCTTCGCAATCGAGTGGAACGGAAGACTCGAACCCAGAGAACTCAGACGAACGACAGGCTCGACTTGAAGAATCAATCGAGAAACTGACAGAGCAACTTGGCGAAAAAACAGACGCGATCGCAAGCGACTTCAATTCGAAAATCGAAGCGATGTTTGCCGACCTTGGCACACGAGTTTCGCAAATTTCGCAAGGCATCAACCAATTCCAAGGCCCTGGCGTTAGCGCTGATGCCAATGTTGAGTCAGAAGAATTCAAGTCTGACGATTCGGCTTCGCACTGGCACAAGCAAAAAGCGGCGATGCTGTCTAAATACGGAATCGATCCCGAATACCGTCCTGTGATGGAATTGCCGAAAGCTGAAACTCCCTTGGCTTCGGTTGAAGACTTGGAAGCCGAAACAGCGGACGCCACGGAACGCATGTCCGAAGAGGACGCTGCGGAAATTGCCAGCCTCAAGGAAACACTCAACGCGAAACTTCGCGAAGCCGAAGTTGAGCTTTCTATTAACCGAGCCAAACTCAGCCGACAACGTGCCGAGCTTGAATCGGTCCAAGTTGAACTTGACCGACGGGCTTCAGCCATCGAAGAAAAGTACGCCGCGGTTGCCAATGCACCGAAGAAACGACGTGGCCTTCTGGAACGGCTCACTCGACTCGGCGGCAAAAGCTAGACTAAATTGGCAAGAAATTGCAATCCACTTACGCGATTCACCACGATATTCGCCAAAACCTGAATTCTTGCGATTCCACAAAACGTAGCCGAAATATTTCATGCAAGATCATTGGCCACAGTCATTCCGCTTCGGGAAACTTCGCATTGGCTTTTTCTGGATCAATTCGATTCAACATGGAGTCCATATCTTTCATGCACGTACCATCAAAAAAATCTGACGGATACTCGTCCTTTCCATTGAAGCTAAACCAATGGAAATCTGTCACACAAGTCCTCATACCCACATGCCGGCCCATTCCAACATGCATGAGTTCGGAACGGTGCTGTCGAATAAATGTCGGGACCTGAACTCCATCAAATTCCTTCCACTTGTATTCCACATCATCAAACTCATACGTCGGCGAATCATTTTCTGGTTCTTTCAAAAACAAAGTCTGATTAAATGCAGCCGGCATATTGGTGGAGTTGTCAAAGTGATACGAGTCTAAAATATATCGAATCTCATCATTGCCGCCGGGCAGTCTAAACTGAATTTTGTATTGGTCTCGCGAAACATCAACAGCACGATGAAAGTTCTTCCCTGAAACGATTTGAGGAATCTTTTTTGCTGCTTCAATCAACCCCCCGGCTCCGCCATGACGCGTATAACCTACGGCTCTAAAGTCCGGATAATTGTCGGCAAGAGCCTTTGAGTATTCTTCATTTAAATTCGCTTTGGGAGAATGCTTGGTCACACTTATTTCACCGGGGAAATCTCTAACGACGACTTGGATCGGGCTAAACGAATAGCCACGCATCTGCGTAATCGACTTTTCACCTCCTTCAACAGACAAGTCGAGAATTGTCTCCACTCGCCACGATAAAACGCATAGTTTTTTCTGTACAAAATCAAAAACAACTCGGCAAAACGTTTCGGACTCGACTAACACGCCGTCATTTTTAAAACCACTTCGTTTGTTGATTGAATCAAATGTCGTTCGTTCTCGAAAAAGAAAGTCGCCCTTTTGCCACGCCTCTCCATTAATCAATATGGACTCAAAAACACTGCACTTTTCAGCAGCATTTGGGTCGACCTCCTGCGAATCGCCAACGTTGCAATACAACAACGCACAAACAACCAAAATAAAAAATTTGAATTTTCGCATGGTATCGATTAGCCAAAGAAAATGTTTAGCAGAGAAGCTTTCCAAATGGAGCACTTAATTTAAAGCGACAACCAAAGATGCAAAATCAGGCTAGTGCCCCAGTCCACCAGTAGTTGGGCAATCGTTGCTATTCGGATCTGGTGTTTTGCTTTTGGGGCACCATAGACCGTGACCACATTTCCATGCACCGCCAATTGAGTTGCACGGATTGTTTGCCATGACATTCACACAACTGCACAGCCTTCCCTCGACACAAAAGACATCCGTTTCAATAGTACTTGTTTTTCCTGGTCCAATGTCTGTGAGCTTAACAGTCTTGTAGACTCTGTTCGGGAAGCTCCTTACCTCACGTTCTGAGCCACAAGTCATTACCCAATCGCCCTCGGAATCTTCTTCTAGGGCACAGACATCCCCACCACAGCTAGTTGAAACCGAAGGGAGCGTATACCCTGGATTTGCGTTCTTACACAACTTATTCATGTTGTGAACCCAACAATGCTCGAAAACTGGTGTGTCATCCGCAAAGCTAGAACCTGCCGGCAGATTGAAACAGAGAACCAATAATACGCAAAATTTCACACTCAACTTGATGATACTCATACTACTTTCCAATAACTTTGAACTTGGTTTGAATTTCAAAAATCTCTCCACTGTGAACTAGACTCCAAACGACTGCACCCTCCCCTGATTCGGGCAATTCCTCCAGCTCAAAATGCAATTCAACTCGGTGAATGTTCGCAGCAAGTTGCTTTGCCGGGAATGATTTTCGGACATCCCCAATTGAACAGGCAAAATTTGGACTACTTGCCAACTTCTTCTTTGCAATGCGGTTTGATTCAGGATTCGCCCTGATCAATACATTTGCTTTAACGACCTCTTTCCCCTTGACGGTAGTCTTCTGAAACCTGATAAATCTCGGACTGATTGTTACCGGAGGCTTCTTTAGTACGAGAAACTCGAGCTTGTTGGTGACGCCGACGTCCTCATCCGACAATGTCACAGATCCTGTCAGGCCCAAATCAGGAATCACATCCGTACCAACGAGGAACTCAATAAAGAAATTTCCATTCTGACTGACGACCTCGCAAGCCACTTCCTCGATTCCATCAGACTTTTCAAGCTTCAATTTTTCTTTAGTCACAGGCGCAGAAAAGCGAACCGGCACGCGCCAACTGGCAACGCCTTTTTCCTTGCTTGTGATTGAAAAGATACTCTTAGATTGATCGATAAAGAGATTGCCTGCCAACATGGATTTAATCACGATCATCCCAAACGGCACTTCTTCATTGTGAAATGTAAAATTGAAATCGAAACTGCCGTCTTTGGAAGAACCGGGCGTTTCAAAGTCGACCAACAATTCAACCGTCTTTTCAGCTGGGAAACGATTGGTCGATGTTTTTACTTTGCTACACGCACAACCAACTTGGATTTTTTTAAATTCGTAAGCGAATTTTGAGGGGTTGGCTACATTTAGCATCAACTGGTACTTTTTTCCCGGATCAAGTGCGCCTATATCCACACTTCCTTGAAATCCGTTTTCGCTGATAGCAGACAGCAATAAATTGGCTTCTATTGCTTCACGTTTGGAAGCCGAATCAACAGGTTGTGCCGCTTCGAGCGAAACACCTATTCCAATTGCCAGAACAAAAGAAAATATCCCGTAGAGATTCATGCTGTTTTCGAATGATTGAGAGAGAAGAGAGTTCGCATGATATCGCTTTTTTTTAAACTGTCTACAAAATTCTTAGATCAAATTCAAATCCCGCGATTTCGTTGCGTTTCTAATCAACGCTGTCAAAAATACACGGTGTCAATCGCAAATCGATGGTTGGTTGGTAACTGCTATTGTCTCAAAAGTGATCAATCTGGTATCCAAACACTGCCTGATGCGCCGCGCGCAGGGTCCGCTCGATATTGCTGATTGCCTATCGAGTAAATCCGCCCGCTGCTCAGCCAACCAACAACGGCATGGAAGCCGAAGAGTGATTCGCGATTGATGATGGATTACGTAGACGACGATAAATCGTTCGATGGATTTTTAGCCTCGAATTGACAAAGGTCGATCACGATCAACGCACAATCTTCTCGGACAACGTGCTCAACGATTTCCCAAATCGAACTCAAGCCTCAGGCAGCTTGAATTCAGATGGAAACAATCATGTCCGAAACTGAACAAGACGAATACGAATCGACTGGCCCGCGCATTTCTAAAGCCATGATTGGGCGCATTCTTGCGGTTGGCCTCTTCGTCGCGCTGGGAACGTTTGCCGTCATCCAGTCGATGAGCGGAAAACACAAAGACCCTTCAATTGCGTCAACAGACGAAGATCCGAAATCAACGCTGGGTGAAAAGGTCGACAACGTTGTTGAAGCCGGCAAGAAAAAGGCTTCGTCAATCAAGAGTTCGCTAACAAACGTCTTTGAAAAAGACCCCAAAGCCGAAGACACCAAAAAATTAGGCGCCAATGCTTACACGTCTGCGCGCAACGATTTTGGTGGCGGCATCCAAAACCCGGCAACCAATAAAAAGCCGCTTGCTGGCAGTCCACCTCCCATGAGGAATTTTGGCG
>CAYMFZ010000373.1:0-6153 GCA_964389585.1 uncultured Pirellulaceae bacterium
TCCCAACCCAGCTCCATAAATCGCTTGGATACCATCGACATCGTCATCCAACAGATAAGCCTCGCCAAGTCCGTCAAAGCGATTCATGATGAACGGATTCATGATTGCGTCGACATCTTCTTCATGATCGACTCCCAAGCAATGTCCGATCTCGTGCAACATCGTTTCAAGAAAGAGACCACCGTTGCTTCTACCCCAATCTTCATCGACATCAAAATGCAAATCGCCTGCGAGACCGGGTGAACTGGAATAAGGCAAGTACGCATGAGCCAACTCATTTCCCGTCGCGCCATCCATCACATGCGCGCCCAATCTAATATCCGCCGCGCCTACTGTTGAGTAGTTTGCCTCTCTGGCCGTTGGGTCAGGACCTACGTCTGCTATTTCAACAAAATTAAGCGGAGCAACGTTAGCCCACGTCGAGAAAGCCTCTTCCGTTGCTTCCCGGATCTCGTCAACACTCAAGCCACGAATCTCGCCGTCCAACAGGTTACTAAATGAGTAAGTAATCGTTATCGGTGTACCAAGTCCCCCCGGTTGGCCCCACTTATATTCTGATGCAACGAAACTGAGAGGTTCATTACCGCGCTCCGTTACCGAGTCCAGTTTGTAATATGCCTCCATGAAATCGCTTGGATCAAGTTTTCGTTTTCTTGAACCAATACGAGATCTTCGACTTCGGTCAGTCGAGCTTCGCTTAAAACGAGAAAGAGGCTTGGAAGCTGAAGAAGAGGCACCTCGTGAGAATCTCTTCGATTTGGAAATCCGTTGTGCCTCAACGGATTCAATGCCAACAAGACTGGCAATAAAACAGAAAACCAAACCGAAAGCCAAACCGAAACCGAAAGTGCGAAACATCTTTCCTCCAAGATCCAACAAACTTCGTGACCACCATCCAGCGAGCGGGAACGTTCATTAAACCAGTTTGAATGTTCTAGGTTACGGGCAAGTTACAACTTCATTGGCTTTTCCAAAACAGACAAGCCACGCAGGCTAGGCAAGCCACTTGAAAGCTCGCCCCATGGAGCCTTCGAAACATGCAACAAACGAAAGATGAACTTTCTAAGGGCCCAACGAGCCAAGAGAAGCCCGCAAATACCCCTATCGACGCCTGAGCGTTGAAGAATGGTCAACGGCTGATTGCGATACCCGGTATTTTGGTTTTCAAAAAGTCGATGGCTTCAATTGAAACTCCAGTTCGCTTCACGTTAAGTTTCTCAAGACCATTCAAAACCCCCAAAGACTTGATGGTTGAGTCACTAACTTGCGTTCCAGATAAATCCAACTCCTTAAGATGCTTCAAGAGCCTTAACTTATTGCATGCTCGATCTGTCGCATTCGAATCAGAGAGGTCCACGTGAGTTGCATGAATCGCTTTGTTCACTAGACCAAGCCAAACGACGGCTTTAAATTCTTCGACTGAAGCGATCACCTTTCTCTCGGCGAAGGAAAGAGGAAGTTCGAATTGAATCACATCTAGCTCTGCCCTCGTTGTTGTCAAAATCGCTGGGTCGGCTCCACCGAACAGTGCAATTGATTCGACTGAACTTCGACCGCCATTCATTTCCGTCCGACAAATCAATTCGAGACTTTCCGGATTCCAAATTCTGACAAACGGATCAATACCCGTAGATCCCATCAGCGTGCCGTTTTCATTGAAAGCAATCTGACTGATGAAAGCGTCGACTTCCAAAGTTCCTTTCTTTTTCCATGAATCCGTCTGATAGACTTCGATCGAACTCGGCCCCTCCTCCAATTCCTCATTTTCCCAAGAGACGCAAAGCAGTTTGCTGTTAGGAGAAAAAGCCATTGCTCCGGGTGCCCCGTCAACTTCGATCGCTGCAACTTCACTTAAGGATTCAGCACTAAATACGCGGATCGGGCCATCGCTCCAAGGCACGATCGCAAACAACTTAAAGTCAGGTGAATAGCTGACTTGATGAACAAGATGCTTCGCCACCTTTTTGAATTTTGCAACTTGAGCATTCTTTTCGTAGTCCCAAATCACAGCGTCTCCACTTTCAAGACCGATCAAAATTCGATTACGAGATTGATCGATTGCGACCGTAGTAGGTCGATCAATGCCAGGCACAACTTGCGTTTTGTCTGACTCGACGTCCCAAATGCGAACCACACGCTTGCCCTTTTTCTTCCAAAGCAAACCGACGGTTGCGATCGTCTTTCCGTTTTGGGAGATGTCCGCATTAAACAGGGCACCAAAATTGGCCCTCGCTTCAACATGAAGGGTCAATTTTTTCGCCAGTGGATCTCGGCTCCAAAGCTGAAGTTTTCCTGCCGCCGAGTTGCTAACCCAGCGTTCTTCGCCTCGATGCTGGGGGTCATAACCGGCAATCAAGAACTCATCAACGTTCCGTAGCCGCACGAAATCCCAAGCCAGAATTCCAAGTGTTTTCTGATCAACGCATGTGAGTTGCGGGAATCCAAGATTTGGACCTTGCTCCTGCCCAACGCTCAGACTAGCTCGACTTCCGACCAGTAGTATTGCGAACAGAAGAACCGCAAGTTGAAGATGCTTCATCATGGCTCGATGTTATCAAAGCCATTCAATCAATCCAATCAAAAACTTACCGCGAGCTTGGTTAGAACACATTGCCCGTTGACAGGAAATTGCCAGATCAGGACAATGAAAACTCGACATTTGTTTCAAAACATAGGCTGCTTAAATGACCTCAAAATTCAATTCTTTTGGTGCTCGTGACACATTCAAATCTGCAGGTCAGGATATCGGCATTTTTCGCCTATCGACACTTCAAGACAAAGGCCTTGGGCAGATTGATCGCTTGCCTTATTCGATTCGAGTTTTGCTCGAATCGGTTTTGCGTAACTGCGACGGCGCAGTCGTCACCGAAGAAGACGTCAACAGCCTGGCGTCTTGGGATGCAAAGTCTCCAGCAAAAGTCGAGATCCCCTACAAGCCTGCCCGCGTCGTGCTGCAAGACTTCACGGGAGTTCCGGCCGTTGTTGACTTGGCTGCGATGCGATCGGCCATGAGTCGGCTTGGTGGTGATCCGAAAAAGATCAATCCATTGATTCCCGTTGACCTAGTGATTGACCATAGCGTCCAAGTTGATCGCTTCGGCTCAGATTCAGCCTTGGCATTCAACGTCGAACTTGAGTTTAAGCGGAATCGTGAACGCTACGAGTTTTTGCGTTGGGGTCAAAAGTCGTTTGACAACTTCCGCGTTGTTCCACCCAATGTTGGAATCGTCCACCAAGTCAATCTTGAGTTTCTTGCGAAGGGCGTTTTCGTTCGCAAGGATCAAGACGGTGCCGTCGCCGTTCCTGATACGCTTGTTGGAACCGACAGCCACACGACGATGATCAATGGTCTGGGCGTTTTAGGTTGGGGCGTTGGTGGAATCGAAGCCGAAGCCGCGATGCTTGGCCAGCCAATCTATATGCTTCTTCCAGAGGTGATTGGTTTTGAGTTAAAAGGTCGACTTGCTCCAGGAACGACGGCAACCGATTTGGTCTTAACGGCAACAGAACAATTGCGTGCCGCAGGCGTGGTTGGAAAATTCGTCGAATTCTATGGCGAAGGTGTATCGTCGATGACGCTTGCCGATCGTGCCACACTGGCCAACATGGCACCTGAGTACGGCGCGACGATGGGCTTTTTCCCAATTGACGATGTGACTTTGGATTACATGCGGATTACTGGACGGACGGAAGACGAAGTCGCATTAGTGGAGTCTTACACCAAAGCCCAAGGCTTGTTCCGAACAAACGACGCGCCAGTGCCGAACTTTACGCGAACACTTTCGTTGGACATTTCAACCGTTGAGCCATCGCTTGCTGGCCCTAAGCGGCCACAAGACCGAATCGCTTTGTCAGGAATGAAAAAGGCATTCAACGATTCGCTTGAAGCCCCTGTTGGCCATTCTGGTTTTGGCTTGAAAAAATCTGATCTCGACCGATCGGCAAAAGTAGAAAACAACGGACACTCGTCTGAAATATCTCACGGAGCTGTTGTGATCGCCGCGATCACGAGTTGTACCAACACGAGTAATCCATCAGTCATGATTGCCGCTGGGTTGCTGGCAAAGAAAGCCGCCGAGCGAGGGCTTACCGTTCCAGATCACGTGAAGACCAGTTTGGCTCCCGGCTCGCGCGTCGTGACTGATTATCTCGACAAATCGGGCCTCACTGAATCACTTGAAAAGCTTGGATTCCACACTGTTGGCTATGGATGTACTTCGTGCATTGGAAACAGCGGACCTTTGCCAGAACCTGTTTCAACGGCAATCACAACAGGTGAGTTAGTTGCCTCAAGCGTTCTCAGTGGTAACAGGAATTTCGAAGGCCGTGTTAACCCAATGACCAAGGCGAACTATCTCGCGAGTCCTCCTTTGGTCGTCGCGTATGCCTTGGCAGGAACAACCGACATTGATTTGGTTTCCGAACCATTGGGATCTGGCAGCGATGGAGACGTTTTCCTAAAAGACGTTTGGCCAACTCAAGAAGAAGTTCAATCCGTCATGACCGCCAACGTTACCGCAGACATGTTTCAAAAGCAGTATTCCAATGCGTTTGATTCAAACGAAACTTGGAACAAAATCAAAACGGGAGAAGGGGACCTTTATGAGTGGTCGCCAGAAAGCACTTATATCCAAGAGCCTCCATTCCTGGCGGAGATGACTCCCGAAGTTAATTCGATTCAACCTATCACTGGCGCAAGGTGCCTTGCTTTGCTTGGTGACTCGGTCACAACGGATCATATTTCCCCGGCTGGCGCGATCGCCAAAGACGGTCCAGCAGGTCGTTACCTTCAAGAGAACAAAGTCGAACCTCGTGAGTTCAATAGTTTTGGCTCGCGTCGCGGAAACGATCGTGTGATGGTTCGAGGTACTTTCGCGAACATTCGCATTCGAAATCAACTTGCACCTGGAACTGAGGGTGGAGTTACGACTCACGTCCCTACAGGGGAACAAATGTCAATTTACGACGCCTCGATGAAGTACCAAGGAGACGGAACGCCACTGGTTGTCCTTGCGGGAACAGAATATGGAACTGGAAGTAGTCGCGACTGGGCCGCCAAAGGCACAATGATGCTGGGCGTAAAGGCCGTCATTGCGGCGACCTACGAGCGAATCCATCGCAGTAATCTAGTTGGTATGGGAATCTTGCCGCTTGAGTTTGCCGAAGGATCCAACTGGAAATCACTTGGACTTAATGGGGAAGAAACTTTCGACATCCCTTCACTTAATGACGATTTAAAACCACGCTCAACCGTTGACGTGGTCGCGACGAAAGACGATGGCACGAAGATCGAATTCGTCGCTACCGTCCGTATCGATACGCCAGTCGAAATGGATTACTACAGAAATGGAGGCATTCTCCAGACTGTCTTGCGAAATCTCTTGTAGGTCGATTTTATGCCTCTTAAAATTCGATTTTCAAAATCTGTTGGCTAGGTACGCTAACGCACAACAATTAATTGCGCTTTTTATTGGCGATTGTGTGTCACAAACGAATGTAACGATTGAAGGTTTCAGTTTGCCCAAGAGTCTAATTTTTCCTAATTGAAAGAATCACTCCGTTACGGGTTCAACTTGAAGATAGTTGGTTTGGATTTCTGCTCCGTATTGATTACAATACAAACTGAAGTCGAAACTAAGAATATAGACGTCACATTCAAGTCGACGTGTTCCCTAATTGCTAATCACCTTTTGATCTTTCATGGAATCGAAAACCAAACATGCGCGATTTGACTCGGATCATGTCGATCGAGGTTCATCGACTCATGAATCAGAGTCTGACAATTGGGATGACACTGAGGAGTTCAAGACGGATTTAGCCGTCCGCGATTCTCCCAAGAAAACGTCTTCACGTGCTCGCCGTGTGATGATGTGTTTTGAATGCAACCGAAAAGAAGGTCACTTCTTAGCATCGCAGAAACGCTGGTTCTATTCGTATTTGGTCGGCTTGACTTTGGGTTTAATATTTCTGGTCGGGCCGTACCAATGCCAATGCTGCGGCGCTAAACGCTTAATGGCTTACAACATTTTGAATCCGAAATACTGGATTCGAACTTTACGCCATGGCACGGCTCCTCGCACCAAGAAGCGGCGAAAAGCTTAAGAGCCTATCCCATAACTATGGTGACCGTAAAATTCCATGTGATAGTGAGCC
>CAYMFZ010000374.1:0-6152 GCA_964389585.1 uncultured Pirellulaceae bacterium
TCTACGTGTATCACGAAATTGTGCACAACAAGTACGTCGTTGAGTCCTTCAAAGAAAAAGGCGCTGTCTTCGTCGATTCCCTGGAAGAAGTTCCTGTCGGATCTGTGCTGCTGTTTTCGGCGCACGGTGTGTCTCCAGAAATTCGAGCCGTTGCTCAATCAAGAAACCTAAACGCGATTGATGCAACCTGTCCGTTGGTTACCAAGGTTCATCTCGAAGCCGTAAAGTATGCTCGCGAGGGATACACGATTTTCTTGATTGGGCACGACGGTCACGATGAAGTCATTGGGACGATGGGCGAGGCACCCGATTCGATGATTTTGGTCGAAACCGAAGAAGACGTTGACAAGCTTGAAATCGAAAACGATGCCAAGGTCGCCTACCTCACTCAAACAACTTTGTCGGTTGACGACGCCAATCGAATCATTGCTCGACTGCGAGCCCGTTTTACGAATTTGGTCAATCCACCTAAAGAAGACATTTGTTACGCAACACAAAATCGCCAAGAAGCCGTCAAAAAAATCGCAGCACAAGCTGACGTTTGTTTCGTGTTGGGCAGCCAAAACAGTTCCAACAGTCAGAGGCTACGCGAGCTCGCCGAGGACGAGGGTGTTTCCTCTTACCTGATCGATGGCTCAGCAGATCTTGATCCAAAGTGGTTGGATGGTGTTGAAACGGTATTCATGACCGCAGGAGCAAGCGCTCCAGAAACGGTTGTCAACGAATGCATCGAGTGGCTCAAAGAACGATTCGATGCTTCGGTTGAGCCAGTTATTGTTCGTGAAGAACATGTGAGCTTCCCATTGCCAAAAAAGTTAAGGCAATTGCAGGGCTGATCAAAACTAGCAAGTCAATCTGGCAAAGTCGGTAAGTCGGCGCTAATGCCGGGACAAGTCGAAACCAAGCAGAGCGACGCCGAGTTCAACGCCGGGATTCGATTTCTTTGGCTTCGATATTCTTCAGCAAAATATCGGTGGTCGGATCGTGGCCTTGGAAAATGAAAGTCCCTTTTTCCAAGCGTAAACCCTTTCTTGGGTTGGCGTTTGGCTTTCGTTTGTCTGTCCAATCGGTAACTTGAAATCCATTGACCCAAACACTGACGTGAGGTCCGCTTGCGATGATGGTTTTCGCGAACCACTCATTATCGTTCGCATTGACTTGACGGGCGTTTACGCGGCGAAATATTCCACCCGTCCCGCAATCGACCGGCTGAGTTCGATCATTGTCTTTGAACTGATTTTGAATCTGGCTTTCGTAACCATTCATCAAATCACCTGGGATGCAGCGGTAAAACACCCCGGAGTTCAGTCCTTTCGCATTCGTCTTGCACAGCATTGAGAAAACGAAGTCGCCAAACGAATCTTTTGACTCAAGTTGTCCTCGGCCATTGAGGATTTGAAGTTCGCCTTGTTTCGTTACTTTGAACTCACTGTCTAGCTTCTGACTAACATCCCATCCATCAAGCGTCTTGCCATCAAACAGCCGCTTTTTGTTGATTGGTTTGATCGAAATATTTCGAAATGCAGCTTGGCCAGAATTAAGTTGAAGTCCAATGTAGCCACGACCAATTTTTTTGGAGTCAATGTAGTCAACTGCTTTTTCATCATTGAGCCAGACTTTGATTTTGTTGCCTTCGGCGAGAATGCGAAAATGATTCCAGCGTTTCGGGTCAATCTTGAGATCGCATTTTGCTTTGCCGACCAGCGATCCAGTCGGGTAGTCGTGATCCAATGGACTGGCGATATTCAATTCGTAGCAGTCGTTAAGCACGTCTTTGGGAGATGGGCTGGTTCTAAGAAAAATGCCGCTGTTCGTTCGCTCGTCGGACTTGAATTCCAAGGTCATTTCGAAGTCATCGAATTGCGACGTCGTTCGAAGAAGTCCTCTCGTTCCTTGGCTAACTCGGATCTCTCCTTCGGTGACTTTCCAGTCTGCGTTCGTGACTGCTTTCCACCCAAATAGTGATTTTCCATCAAAAAGAGATAGCCATCCATCCATGATTTGATCCTGAGTCAGACTAGGTGTCGTCCCTAACGAATCTGAGGATTGGATCGTATATGCCGAGCTAGATGGCACAAACGCAAGAAAAACAAGGGCCATCATTAGAGCCAGCCCGACGCCGAATATTCGTTCCCCCAACCTTAGTAGGGATTTATGTTTAAAGGTTTTCAGGTCGATGAAACTTTTTGAGGTCATTTGTCGTCAAATCTCGAACTATAGTTGAACTTCTTTGGTAGATTCAGATTCTACCGAGCGCTAAATTGTCTGAATTAGGCAATTAAAACACTTCCAACACTTCTGAAAACCACACTTTGATATGCTCCGCGATCCGTCGATTTTCAATCAGAATTGTAACATTTTTAGTTCGGTGATTTGTCTGAATCTGACGTCGCCACGACGCGTTTAAGGCGAATAAGTTGAACAGGCATCAAGAATCACGTTACCGTTCGCAAAAGCGATACACATTGTTAACTGGCGCTACCGGTCTCCTCGGTCGCTACGTTATGCGCGACTTATTGCTCAAAGGGCATAAGCTAGCTGTGTTGGTGCGACCGACGAAAAAAGTCCGAGTGCGCGAACGCATCGAGACCATTCTCCAAATGTGGGAAGACGAACTCGGTTACCGATTGCCACGTCCAGTTCTGCTGACAGGAAACATCAGCGAGGAGAATCTCGGGCTCAGCGACAAGCAGATGCGTTGGTGCAAGGAGTATCTCGATCAAGTTGTCCACGGCGCTGCGGTCTTGAAGTTTCACGGCGCAAGCAAGCAAGAAGAACCTTGGCTGACAAACTGTGGTGGAACCAAAAACGTGTTAGCGTTTTCTGAGCTGACTGGCGTTCGACACTTCCACTACGTCTCAACGGCTTACGTTTGTGGTGAGCGCGAAGATATCGTCTTTGAAAATCAACTTGATGAGAATCAGAATTTTCGCAATGACTACGAGCGAAGCAAATTTGAATCTGAAAAAATGGTTCACGCGGCAGACTGCTTCGAAACCACAACCGTCTATCGTCCAGGCGTCATCGTTGGCGATTCGGAAACTGGATACACGTCGACATATCACGGACTGTTTTTGTACCTGCGATTGATCGCAATGCTCGTGCCTGAGCAAAAGTGCAATGCAGAGGGCGTTTTTGAAACCCCGATTCAATTGCCGATCGAAGGCGACGAGCCTCGCAATCTAGTTCCTGTTGATTGGGTGGCAAAGACAATCGCTCATTTGGTTTGTACGCCCGAAGCACATGGCCGGACTTATCACTTGGTGCCCGATAAATGCACGACAGCTCGCGAAGTCATCGAATATTGTTACGACTACTTCCACTCTGCCGGTGTCGAATTCTGTGGCTCAAAAGTTGAACGCAGTTCAGAAGATGAGTTCGCTCAAAAACTGTTTGAGAACACGAGCATTTACGCTTCGTACGAAACCAGTGATCCGACCTACGACAAATCCAATGTCATTCGATTCGCTGGACATCTCATTTGTCCTGCCATCGACAAGCAAATGATTTTTAAGTTCCTTGAATTTGGAAAAGCAAATTCTTGGGGGAAGGCCCGTGCCAAAGAACCAAAGGTCGCCCGCTGGATCGAATCTCACTTAACCGAGATTGCTTTGGCAGCTCAGAAAACTATGGGCGCCTTGCGAATTAATGGCGTGAACAAATTGCTTAAGTTTGGACTCGACATTCATGGTCCAGGCGGTGGGCAGTGGCAGTTAGCGGCATCGGAGGGGAAATTCGAAGTCACTCCAGGTCTACCAGACGACTCTTGTCCCGTTCTTAAATTGAGCGATCTTCAGATCAACGATTTGTTGTTACGTAACGACGAATCAGCAGTTTCCGAAGCCGATACTTCGGGGGTCATCAACTGGACTGAGCCGCTCGAAACGGTGATGGCAGAAAAGCCAAATAAAGATTCGTAAGCTCACCCAATCGAGTTTGAAGTATCGTTTGAAGCGTCGAAGGGTTGATACTCAATCATTTCGATTGTCTTTTTTCGCCCAATCATATACTCAATTCCTCGCCAAGAAACTTTCTTCGTCAACGCAGCCTTCAAAACGGCTATCGGATGAAGAACCTGGGTGATCGGGATTGTCAGCATTCGCGACAGCAGACTTGTTTTCGAAACGGCGATTCCACGACTCGCGATCGCGGCGACGTTGGCGTTCTCAATTGCAGTGATCAATCCGAAGTTTATGACTTCAAACAGAACCAAACCAGCCAACAGCCCAGCAGCAAGTCCGTTTACTCCTGCCACGATCAGAATCGCAATCGAAAAGACGGCTGCCAACAGCACGGCACCTGAAAAGAGGCCGTGCAATAAAACGAGTGGCCAGTCGCGATGATGCAAACGAACCGTCAGCATCTGGCGCACGATCCAATGAAAGGTGCCACCTAAGGATGTGGATTCATCATTGCTTAGAATTAAATTGGGAATTCGTTCGATTCGAAGTTCATTGCTCTTTAAGACGTTAGTCAACATTGTGTCTTCACAAAACGCATGAGACCATTTTTCAAGCAAATCACAGTCGTTGATTGTTGAACACTTAAGTGCCAATGAGCCGCCCCAAGGGATCTTGTAAAAAGTCATTTGGGCAACCGCCGCAGCATTCCAGGCTTTGCGAACTTCCGATCCAAGGTTACTAATTTTGGGCGCAAACCAACGGTTGCCGGTCGAAGCTCCCACGTCGGGTTTGCTTAACGGACCCACCAAATCAGAAAGCCAGTTTTTATCGGCCACGGCGTCGGCGTCGATCAAAGCGATGACTTCGACTTCTTCTTCTAGGGTTGACTCATCAATTTCCAGCACCGCAGTCACGATGGCCGAGCACTTTAGGCTGCAGTGTTTCGAGTGGTCCTTTAAGACGTGAACTCGAAACTTTTCCCAGCCGTTTGCTTCGAAAAAGTTTTTTGCATCTTGAAGGGCAAGGTCTTGCTCGTGGTCGACAATAACATGAATTGAGAACGAATCGTAGTTCTGACTTACCAGCCCTTGCAGGCAGTCACCTAGCGAAGGGTCACGTCCACGTAAACACAGAAGAACCGCGACTTCAGGTTGGTAACCTTGTTCAACCTCAAGTGAGGATGCAACGAAACGGCAGTGAAGCCAGACATAGATTGACTGCATCACAGCCAACCCAAGCAAGCTCCCGAGAACGATCCATCCCAGTATTACTGCCATGAACTTGGTTCGTCTCCGATCAAGATCACCGTGAGCTTTTTCGGACCGTGAGCACCCAGAACCAAGACACGTTCAATATCCGCCGTGCGGCTCGGGCCAGTGATGAAAGAGAGAAAGCTGGGCCATTGATCGCCTACTGACGCGCGCAACCGATCGTATCCATCAGCCATCGTGGTAACCATTTGATCTGCCGTCGCGACGACCACATGATGCGGTGGCAAAACCGAAAGTGCTCTACCACCTGCTGAGTTTGACGTGACTAAAACACTGGCTGTTTGCGCAATAAGTGCGTCGCAATGCGAAATTCCAACGTCGCACCGTTCCAAATCACGAATGTCGTATTCGTGGCTCGTGTTCAATGTCTCAAGCTCGAGGCCGCTAGTCGTCGCTTGAACCAATTCGTTTTCATGCAATCCAATCTTGCTCCAACGATTAGAAGTCGCAAGAGATTGCAGTTGTTGTTGGGCCGACTCGATGTTGGGAACACAAACAAATTCAGTTTGAAGTTTTTCGGACAGCGTTCGAAACGCTTTCACATGCTCTTCAAACGAAGGTCCGACAAATGGCAGGAATTCTTTGACAGCGACTGTTCGGCTTTCGGGGCCATTGGCCAATACGGGCAAGGCGTGCGATGTTTTTCGTGCAACCTGTCGGACATGGCTATCAGTCTTGACGGACAGCGCCTCGCGAACGCGGCCAAGAATTTGTTCTCGACTCATTTCCGCGACTCCCAATATTGTTTGAAGCTTTGTTTGGCCGGGTCATCAAGGTCTCGCGTTTTCTTCCACTTGTAAAATGGATCGATTCGCGTGCCATGAATCGGTTTCGACAAAACGTGAGCGATCTTTCCAAACCATCCCGCAGTCTTGTAAAGCCAGGGACGTCGCATCACGAAAACAAACCCCTTCATCAGCAATCGCTCAGCGAAACCGCCCTGCCCTTTTGATGCAGAGTCCCTTCGATTGCGAAGCAG
>CAYMFZ010000375.1:0-6128 GCA_964389585.1 uncultured Pirellulaceae bacterium
CAAATCTCAAATCTCAAATCTCAAATCTCAAATCTCAAATCTCAAATCTCAAATTAAGATTCCGAAATCCAAGACCCATCCAAGCGACCCCCGAAATAAAACCCGCCCAACCAGAACTCACCCAGCCAAAACCTGCCCAACCAAAACTCACTCAACCAAAACTCACTCAACCAATCTCACCCAGCCAAATCCCGCCAGTCAAAACCGAAGCAGCCGAAACCAGCCACGCATTTGATGTGATCAACCAAAGCGAGTCACGACTATGAACCGACTAGAAAATGAAGCTGCACTAGTGCTAATTCTTGATCAACTCAAGATCGAGTCAGTCTACCTGGACACCGTGGTCGAATCCTCTTTGGAAATGCAAGGGTTGCTACGCGAACGCCCGAATGATGCAAAGACGGAAAGCGATTCGAAGAAACCTAACTCAAATGAAGGCTTACAAGAAAAGACTTCCAACAAGCGTAGCGAAAAAATCAATCCACCAAGCAACTCAGTCGCTAACAATCCCGACTTGCAAGGCTTAAACACCGGTCGGAAGAATGAAAATCAACTCGACAAAATGGAAACGGACGATCAACAAAGTGAGTTGAAATTCGAACGAAGCCAGCGGGTGACGAAGCGATTGGAAGAACTGCGAACCAAGATCGAAAACGATTTCGTGCCGGTCATCAAGGGTCGGCGAACGATGGTGCAAGTTCTCAAATCGATGACTCAAGAATCTTCGCGAACCCCTACGCTTTCCGAACTGGCAGCCGGATCAGAAGAGCCTTTGAAAACCCAACTCAAAGCTATGCGAAACGAAATTCGCGCTAAGCTCAATCAGATTCACTCGATCACGATGGGGAACCAAGCGGTTTTGTTGTACACACTCGATTTTTATAACCGGTTATTGGCCGGGCTTTCAGGTGACGCCAGAAACTCGAATTACTACAACGCGAATGGTCATACCCAGCAACACTCGTCAGGCAACATCGTAAGAACCAACTGTTAGGCGGAAGTCATGAATTTTTCAATTGGAATTTCGGCGTTGCAAGCAAGCCAGTTTGGGATCAATCAGGTCTCGCAAAACTTGGCCAATGCAAATACCGAAGGCTACCATCGACAAGTGCTAGGTTTGCAGACGCGGCGGTCGCAGTACGTCGGCAATCACCTGTTAGGCAGCGGCGTTGAAATTGGTGGCGTCAAACGCGTGCGCGATCAAATTCTCGAAGCCGCTTTCACCAGCACGATTTCTGACCTCAAAGGAATTGAGCAACGCCTTTCAATCGAAACCCGAATCGAAAGCCACTTTCTGACTGGCGAAGGGACGATCCAAAACTCTTTGACTGGTTTCTTTGACGAGTTGGCTCGTCTATCTGCCAATCCAGGTGAAAAATCACTTCGGAATTCAGTCGTCAACCAAGCCAAAGGGCTGACGTATCAGATTCAGGAGGCTTCGTCAGGGCTTGTGCAACTAAAAGGGAGCGTCAGTCAACAAATCGACATTGAGATTGAAGCGCTCAATAAGGAAATTGCCGAACTCGTTGATCTCCAAAACACGATTCGAACAACACAATTTCAGGCGACGCCAAACAGCTTGCTCGACCAACGTGATCAGTTGATTAACAAGATCTCCGAGAAAATCGACGTTCAACGCTTCGAATCCGTCCAGGATTCACTTGGACTGGGAATCGCGGGAAGCTCGATCAGCATCGGCGTGGTCGCGATTCAATTCGAAGCCGTCAGCTTGCCCGATGGTTCAAGGCAAATTCAAGTCATTGGGGGAGATCGGGAAACCAAGTTCGCGAGCGGAACGATCGCGACACTGGTCGACGTTCATAACAACCTTGTGGGCGAATATTCTGAAAAGCTTGAAATCTTTACTCAGCAACTGATTCAAAAAGTAGATCAGGCCCATGCAACGGGTGTCGGGCTTGATGGTCCCTTTAAAATTCTGCGCAGCTCGCGGAATCCTGAAAACACCACAGTTCCGCTTAACGAATCAGGATTGCCGTTTTCAATTGAAAATGGTGAGTTGTACATTTCAATTTCTGATCCCAGTGGTGAACGAAAATTGCATTCGGTTGCGATCGACCCAAGCGTCGACTCGCTCGATGACTTGGCTGCCAAAATCAGTGCGATTGAAAATGTTCAAGCCGTGATTGATCCTCAGTCGGGTCAGTTGACCGTCATCGCGCAACCCGGATACGGTTTCGACTTCGCAGGTCAGGTGGAATCGAATCCAGACCTTGGTAGTTTTACAGGGACTTCGGTTCCAACGATTTCCGGAGACTATACTGGCGCGGAGAATCAAGCCTACACGATCACTGCGCTTGGCAGCGGAGAGATTGGTAAAACGCCCGGGTTGTTGGCGCAAGTTACTGATGCCAACGGTCAAGTCATCAAAGAGATCAATATCGGTGAAGGCTACGAAGCCGGATCGGAAATTGATTTGGTGCATGGCGTTAAAGTCAGTTTTGCCGCCGGTGATATCAATCTCGACGATTCGATTGAAACGGTTTTGGTTGCCAATCCTGACACCGCAAACATTCTCTCTGCGCTTGGGCTCAATAGTTTCTTTGATGGAAAAGACTCAACCGACATCGAGGTGAAGCAGGCAATCGTAGACGACCCGGATCGATTGGCGACTTCGGTTTCTGGCGATATCGGAGATACGAAGAACCTCGCGCGTCTGATTTCGCTTCGAAGCAAAAACACGCTCGGTGGTGGTCGTCAAACCTTTGATGATTTTCTCGCGGACACCAGTTCAGAAATTGGCTTTCTCGTTCAGTCGTCCATTTCAATTCAGGAAAGCGTTTCAGAATTGAACTTTCGTTATAAGTCCGAACGAGACTCAATTTCAGGCGTCGATGTCAACGAAGAACTCGTTAATCTTACGCAGCATCAAAAATCTTATGAGGCCGCAGTCCAGGTGGTTCGAACGATGGAATCAATGCTGGATGAACTGTTTCAACTCGTCCGGTAGTTTGGAAACGCGAGCTTGAGTGAGTAATTGCCATCGCGTTTGTGTCAGTTTGATTTGGCGTACGCGATTCACAATAGAAAGAATTGACGATGAATTTTCGAACCAACTCATTTGCCAGTAGCAATCAAACGGCACGATACTCGGCGCAGTACAACGCGAGTATTCTGAAGTACCAACAGCAAATTTCGTCCGGGCTAAGAATTCATCGACCGTCTGACGATCCAATTTCTTTTCGACAAATTAGTTCACTGAGTGTTCGTTTGCAGGAATTGCAATCGGAGTCTTACACAATCGTTGATTCGGAAGCCAAACTCAACACGAGTGTTTCGCAGCTTCAGGAGACTAACAACTTGCTCGTTCGGGCGAAGGGTCTTGCGCAGCAAGGTGTTCAAGCGAATTCCGATAGTGAGCGAGCGGCACTTGCGATTGAAGTCGAAGGGATTTTGGTCAGCCTGGAAAACATTACCAGAACGAAAACGGCGGGTTCATTTCTTTATTCTGGCGCGAGGACTGACCAAGAGCCTTTTTCGTTTGACGATCCACTCGTGAGTGGTGGTACGCTTCAGGTGGACTACCTTGGCGCGGCGGGGAATAGTCGAGCCTATATCGGTGACGCGATTTCCATTGATACCTTTTTCGCTGGCGACAAAATTTTTGGCAACTCCGCACGTGGCGAATCCATCTTAAGTGGAAACACCGGAGCCAAATTGGGAGTCGGAACCGACAATATGATCGGCCGATCAACGTTACAGCTAAGGCATACAACAACAACCTTCGCAGCCGGATCAGGCGTGGCCGCTGGTGCAAGCTCGGACGCCGATGACACTTTGATTGGCGCATTGGGCAGTAACAATCTCGTGGTTCAAGACACCAGCGGAACAGGCGCGTCGGGCACGATAACGCTCAATGGTGGCGAGCCAATTCCTTGGACCAACGCCGATACGGATCTTAAGGTTTTGGACAATGATGGGCGAGTGATTCACGTTGATATGAGTGCGATTGCGCCGGGGTTCGATGGAGCTGTTGATTTCGAATCGAGCGGAACTCTGAGCGTTGATGGAGGATTGACTCAAACGGCGATTGATTTTTCCGATAGCCAAACGATTGTCGATTCAACATCTGGCAAGCAGGTGCATATCGATACTCAAGACGTGCAAAGAACAGGCGACGACTACTTGGAATTCCCTGGAACCTCCAACGCGTTTCAAATTTTGTATGAGTTAAAAGAAGACCTGCGGAATACACGGGGCCTCGATACGCAACAACTCTCGGAATCAATGGACCGCAGGATTGGTGAGCTTGAACGGATGAGCGAGCACGTACTTGAGGTCGTCGGGCAACAGTCGGCGTCGCTTCAAGTTCTCGATGACTTAGAGTTTCGCGTGCAGGATCTGCAATTGGAATTCGAAAGCCAACTGAGTGATTTGCAGTCGACTGATATTCCGGAGGCCGTCTTGCGGATGCAGAATGATCAGTCGCTGCTGGAGTTCACCTACGCAGTAACGGCTCAAATTTCTTCGGTGAGTTTGATCGACTTTTTGAGGTAGGCAAAAAAGGCTGAGCCTCGAGTGCAGCTCGTTCCAAATCAGAGATCTGAGTTAGAGACCTCGGTTAGAGACCTGGAACGAGTTCTCGGTTTCGATTACGGATTTGGTGTGGAAGCCTTAATTCGAATCAGCTTTTTTTCAGTTCGAACGAGCAAGTCGTTTCCGACCAGAACTGGACTGGCCATGATTGAACTTTCAAACTGGTTAGTTGCAACGGTTTCCATTTCTTTGTCGCATTGAACGACGATCATCTTGCCTTCTCGACTGGACAGGTACAAATGTCCGCCAGCCAACAGAGGCGAAGCCGAGTAGTTCCCGCCGACGCGAACTTCGTTGACCAGTTTGCCTGTCTTGGCATCGACGCACCTCAAAATTCCATTGTCAGTCACGGCGAAAATGTTGCCATCTAAACCGATCATGCTGGGCATGTTGGGAGCCTGTTTGGGTTTGGTCGACCAAGCGGGCTTGATCTCGCCCTTGCCTGTTGGGTCGACTCCAACAATTCGAGCCTCCATATAACTGGTTGAAATGACAATCATTCCGGACTCAAAAACAGGCATAGGCGTCACGGAAAAACCGTTTCCATAATCCGCTCGCCAAACTTCAGATCCTGAGTTGAGGTCGTAGCCCGCAACCCATTGTGCGCCAGGAACAATGACTTGTTGTTTGCCACTAACTTCGACCAGCAACGGCGTACAGTAAGCTTTGCGATACTCTCCATCGGTTGCGCGAATCGGCGGTCGGTCTGTTTTCCAAACTTCATCACCCGACTTCAAATCGAGTGCGGCGACATACTGCAAGTCGGTGCCATCACAAACCAGAATGACTTTATCTTCAAAGATCATTGGCGAACTTCCGGGGCCGACGCTGTGCTTCACGACGTATTGCTTGTGCCAGTCGGTTTCGCCAGTTTTTTCGTCAATGCACCAGGTCCCATAGTTTCCGAAATGACAGATGACTTTGCCGTTTTTGATTGCTGGTGTGGGCGAAGCATACGAATTCATTGGGTTGATTGGATCAGGCGAGTTAATGGTGTCCAGTTTGATGTTATGAACAATCGAACCATTGTTCACGTCGACGCAAATGGCATGGAGCTCGACCGAGCTGGCGACCGTTTTGATTTTCGCCATTCGATCGCCCTTGAGCTTCGCCGCGATTTCTTGGGCCGTCGCGGCTTGGGTGACCGCAGACGTCATCCAAACTTTGTCAGATTCGTAGACTGGAGAAGACCATCCACTGCCAGGAATCGCGACTTGCCAAGCCGCCTGCTTCGCGACATCGAACTCGACCGCCGGCTTTGCGGATGACGGCGCGATTCCCGTACCACCTGTCCCACGAAACTGAGCCCAATCCGATTGTGAATTGTCTTGAGCGAATGAGTTGGTTGTAACACCGCATACGCCAAACACGATGATTAGCATTGTGGCGATGAATTTTGAATGGCAAAAACAAGTAGCGTTCATTGTTGACTTCATGGTTCGTTGGGTCGGCTGTAGGTTTTAGTTCAAGTGCGGCGACGGTTGGGGCGAGTCGCAATTGTGTCAAGTTGGTGCAATCCGCAGATTATAAGTCAGGTGCGATTGAAAGTGAATTGCGGAAGAACTGGAATAGAT
>CAYMFZ010000376.1:0-6128 GCA_964389585.1 uncultured Pirellulaceae bacterium
AAATAGCGCCAGCCCCCGATGCGAAGCGAAGGTGGCTTGAAGAGTAAGAGTAAGAGTAAGAGTAAGAGTAAGAGTAAGAGTGAGAGTAAGAGTAAGAGTAAGAAATCGAAACTCTCAGATCTCAAATTTGAAATTTCAAATCATACGTTCACGAATAACTCAATTCGGCATCCATCTCTTTCCGTTGATTCTTTCCGTTTTACTGCAAAGTCAAATCTACAACCGCGAGTCAACAAATTTACGAATCACATCCTGAATCTCCTCACTATCCCAAATCTCAAACACACGAGATTCATTCGCTGCTTCATTGATTTCTACATTGGCCCAAGCCGGTCCGCGCAATTGCCTCTTGGTCACCGCAAACACCGAGGGAGGGATGGCAAGCAACGAATTGGCTTCGGCGATCGCCAGTGACAACAGTTCTTGGCTCTCAACGATCGAGTCAACAAGTCCTACACGTAGCGCTTCTTCTCCACGATAATTCTGCCCCGCGTTGACCATTGACTGAAGCGCTTCATGTGAAACGCCGAATCGCATGATCTCAATTGCGATCGCGGGTAGCGGAACGCCGACTCTCAATTCCGGGATCCCAATTCGTGCCTTCGCGTGGATCAACCGCTTGTCGCAAGCCGTCGCAATCACACACCCTCCGGCGACGGCATGGCTATTGATCGCTGCGATTATTGGCTTGGAAAAGCGGAAGATGGTTTTGAAGCACTCGACCAAGGCCGGCAAAAACTGGTGCCGATACGATTCGCCACCCTCAAGCACGGCACGTAGATCGACTCCCGCAGAAAACACGCGATCATTCCCCGTCAAAACCACTGCGCGTGTAGAACTGTTTTCGATCTCAAGCAGGTTGGCTGTCAACTGTTTGCAAAACTTAAGATCCATCGCGTTGACTTTGCCATGTTTCATCCGCACGATCGCGATGTCTGATTCGATGTTGGTTTCAATCATGAAGCGTCGATCTGGTTTTCAAATAGATTTCGATTGCCGTGAGACTTAGTCGAAGGCTCCGACTGGATCATCTCGAACGACAGGCTGACCCGTTAGTCGTTTGCATTTGTGATAACATTGCCGATGTGATTTTGCTATCAAACCTTGCTAGAGTCAAACCGCCATGCTGCTTCGAATCTTCAGTTGCCTTGTTTTGTTTTCTGCGACCTGCACGGCCCAAGCTGTTCAAGACGATCGCAAAGTCAATGATTCGTTGCTGCCAACGGGTCAGTTGATTGAACCCGCTGGAGAATTGACTGCGTTCAATGGAAGGCCAGTCGATGTGCAGTTGAGCCCGGACGGGAAATACGTTTTTGCAAAAGACCGAAGTGCGCTTCGGGTTATCGACAAGCGTACGATGAAGCTTGTTCAATCCGTCAAAAGTCCGGACGGTGCGTCTCTGTTTGGTCTCGCCGTTTCAAGGCGTGGAGATGTGTACTTCACGAATTCCAAGAATGGAATCCACGTGTTTTCGAGTGATCCGAAAGGGAATGCGGACGCGCCTTACAAACTTGCGCGGACAATCGAATTGCCTCCGAATTCGTTTCCATGTGGATTGAAACTTTCTTCAGACGAACAAACTGCCTACGTTTGCCTTTCGAAGAAAAACAGCGTGGCGATCGTCGACTTGAAAACAAACAAGCTTAAGACAACCGTTGAGGTTGGCGTTGCACCATTCGACTTACTTGTAACCGATCGGCATTTGGTGGTTTCCAACATTGGAGGGCGGCGACCTCAGGTCGATGACAAAACCGCCCCATCTGGCGGGACCGAAACCGTCGTTGATAAACGCGGGATCGCCAGCAGTGGCACCGTCAGCGTGATCCAATTGCCAGTTGAACCCGCAACAAAGCCAATGGTGCGGCATGTTGAAGTCGGTCGGCATCCTTCCATTTTGTCGAGCTCGTTGAATCCGGAGCGGGCAATCGTTTGCAACACCAACGACGATTCGATCAGTGAAATTGGATTGGATAACTTGAAATTAGCAACCCACTTCGTGAGGCCGCAATCCGAAATTCCGTTTGGCTCCATGCCAAGTGCCGTTTTGCCGTGGAAAGAACAGTCACGCTATTTCGTTGCGTTGGCAGGCAACAACTGCATCGCGATTGTTGAACCAGATTCGCCTTCGGTTGTGACGGGGTTGATCCCGACGGCCTGGTATCCAGTCGCTTTGGCTTCGGACAAAACACACTTGTTCGTTGCTTGCGTCAAAGGGATTGGGTCGCGGGCAATCACACGTGATAAAGCCAAGGGGCGAAACTCACATGACCACATGGGAACGATTCAAAAAATTCGGCTTGATCAGATCCTTGACGAAACGCAATTAAAGAAGTGGACGACAACTTCGCTTGTGAATGCAAAAATTCCTCGGCAAGTTGCGGCGCTAGAAAGCAAAGCTGCCGATGAAGATCCGGAAGCTGCTTTAAAAACTTCTCCGATTCCCATCCCTGAGAAACTTGGTCAGCCTAGTGTCTTCAAGCACGTCATCTATGTGGTTAAAGAGAATCGAACGTTCGACCAAGTCTTCGGCGACATCAAAGAAGCCCGCAGCGAACCTAGCCTTTGTGTGTTTCCAGAAAAGGTCACACCTAACCACCACGCACTTGCGCGTCGATTCGGAATTCTTGACAACTACTACTGCAACGGCGTGCTGTCTGCGGATGGCCATTCATGGGCAACGGAAGGAAATGTCACGCCATACCTTGAACGTGCGTTTGGAGGATTCGCGCGCAGCTATACATTCGGAGATGACCCAATTACTTATTCGTCGAGTGGCTTTTTGTGGGATCACGTACTCGATGCAGGACTTTCGTTTCGCAACTATGGCGAGATGGACTACGCCAAGCCTCCGGCTGGAATGAAGTACCAAGAGATTTGGGAGGCTTATAAACAGAAGATACCAATCAAGTTCGAACAGAATATAGGTGTCGAAAGAGTCAGGCGTTTTTCTTGCCGCGATTACCCTGGTTGGAACATGATGATTCCCGATGTTTTGCGAATGGATCGTTTTCTGGCTGAGTTCCGAGAGTTTGAAAAGGACGGAGACCTTCCGTCGCTTTGTTTGATTTATCTACCGCAAGATCATCTGGGCGGCGGGATCACGACACGTTCGCATATGGCCGACAATGATTTGGCGCTTGGTAGATTGGTCGAAGCAATCAGCGCGAGTCGCTATTGGAAAGACACGGTCATTTTCGTCAACGAAGACGATCCGCAAAATGGCTACGATCATATCGACGGCCATCGGAGTTTGTGTTTGTCGATCAGCGCCTACAGTCGCCCTGGCGTCAATCATCAATTTTACAATCAGACTTCGGTCCTGCGGACGATTCTTCATATATTCGGCTTGCCGCCAATGAACCAACAGGATGCTGCCTCTTCCTTGATGACAGATTGCTTTCAAGCGAGACCCAACCTGACTCCATACAAATCAATTGCGGCAAATTATCCACTGAATGAGGCACCGGCTCCCAAGAAGAAGCAATCGGCGACGGAGAAAAAGTGGCGGGCGATCTTGGCGACCGTTCCCATTGAGCGAACGGGAATGAAGTCAGAAAAGGACGAAGACAATTTGAATCGTTTTGTCTGGCACGACATGAAGGGTTGGGAAACGCCGTATCCGACCGTTTGGTCCGGACCGCATGGGAAGGGACTTATCGAGCTTGGTTTGGTAATCGATTCAGAAAGCGACGATGATTGAGAATGAATGTTGGTGGGAAGGTTGAGTCACGCAAAGCCGCAGAGATGCGGAGGAGATTGCGCAAGCTGTTTTAGCTTGGAAATAGGAGTGTAGAACAGTTGTCCTCAACTGTTCCTGATAATCGCTTCGGCTCAAACTCTAGTGCAGATATCGAATCGTCTATTAGCTACCAATGAACCGCCGGCGCCGATAATCTGATCATCGCTCGCAGCCAGGCTCAGCCCAAATTCAAATAGCAACGCAAGGTTAGCGGTCAATTAGCGCGGATTAGAGATGGATAAGCTCTTTGCGTCTTCGCGGCTCTGCGTGAGGCAAGTAATCCGTCCCTTGTTTCATTTTTCAAAAGTCGGAGTTCTTAAAAGCCAGTTTTGTGATGTCCTGAAACAAAAAGGGGCATTCCTAGTTCATTCCGAGAATAGCCTCTCAATTCGAGACGATTTGAGCCAACCCCGGAGGTGATAGCAGTAAAATCGAGCGAAAATGACCGCATTTGTTGTGCACCAAAAAAGTTGCCTGGTTTGGCACGGTGATTGCGATGCGTTATCTACAGTGAGCGGGCACCAAAGCCCTAAGCGTTCTCATCCCATCCGCCGTCTCAGGGGCCGCCCGCTCGCTTCTTTAATTTAATTATCATACCAAACGTGGCTTGCGAACGGATTTATCAGCAAGGCCACGTTTGTTTTTGCGCGCCTACCTTCAAATTGCTTTTTCCATCCTTAGCCAATAGATTCAACAACATTAACCAGTAGATTCAAAACCATGATCGCGTTCTTGCTAGTGTAGAACAGTTGTCCTCAACTGTTCCTTCCCGAGAACTGTTCCTTCCCGAGGACTGTGCATTGCCAAGGAATATCTCTTTCCCAAGAAATGTTCTTCCTGTGGATTGTTCCTTGCCCAGGAGTCAGTTGGGACAACTGCTCTACTATCGATGTTCAAATTTGGCTTTCCTAAAACGCAAAATTGAATTCAACATGATTCGAAATCACGCGAACTTCATTCGAATCGTCTTTGGAGTTGCTTCATTGGCGCTCACGATTTTGGCAATTGCGCCAGCCAATTCGCACGCCCAACGCCCGCCTCGAAAATCACTTGCTGTCGACGAAGTCCTGCTCAACAGCGGCAAGCGAATGTACGGAATCGTTTTGGCTCAGGATCAAAAAACTGGCGTCCAGTTAATGGTGAATCGCACTTGGTTTGCTGAGACCTATGCGAACATTTACAAAACGCATGTTGAGTCAGAAGTCAAAACCGAAACCGACGCCCTGACTGAACACCTGTTTCGCTTGGAAGCCTGGTGGAAGTCGCGAGTCGACGACATCAGGTTGGTCGAATTCGCCGATGAAGAGATGGAGCGAATCGAAAACCTTCGCGAGGATCGCAAGCAAAATGGTGCCGCGAATCTCAAGCCATTTACGGTGGTTCAGATTCCGATGGACGAAATAAAAAGTCTCTTCCGCCAATCGGCCGCTCGTCACAAGATCGCTGGTCTGGCGTGGAAGCACAAAATTGAACGCGTCTCTTCACGTCCGGCTTCCGCGCTCAAGCGAGAACTTTTGAAACAAAACGTCGACGTAGGGAAAGAAACTTTTGATCTCAGCTCTCAGTTGTCAGCCAACCGACGACAGTCGTCGCGGGAATGGAATGCACGTCTGGCGATTCTTGAGTATAGACTTCGTGATCAACTCCATTTTCAAGGCGTTGGTGAAAACTTGATTCGAATAGATCCCGCAAAACCGGCCGGCGCGACTGACATGCAGGCGCTCTTGGGGCAATTCATGGGATCGAGTCTCGGAGGCAATGGCCAAGTCAATGAATTGCTCGGGGAGCTTGGACTTGCAAAGCCTGTGGAGAAGAAAGACTGGTGGGCCAAAGCCGCCAAAATCGCCAAGAAGGATGGCTTCACGGGTTTCGCGGTGAAGCGGTTGATTCAAGACTTTTCCAGTGCAACGGTCAAAGTCGAATATTGCTTTTTTGCAGAGACGAAAACAAATCAATGGGAGCAGATCGCGACCATCATCGGTTCGGCCAGTCGCGATTCCGTCGATGAAGGCGTCATGGCTCGAATCAAAGCTGATCCACAAGTCGAGAGCGTTTTGAAAACCGTTGAAAACCTTGGGTTACATTCAGGCGACGCGATCGAAAAGGCGATTCGACAAGGGGCCGCCACCGAAGCCGCCATGAGTGACGCCCAAGATAAATTCGATGAGTTCATTGACCGATACGGAAGAGCTTCCGATTCACCGATCCTAAATTTTTAATGACGCGCGTGAGCCGTGACGCGCAAGCGGCCGGGCGTATCGAAAAAACGTTTCCTCGATGCAACCACAAAACCTCCATTCCTTCTCCCTCAATTTCTGGGTGGGTTGGATCAAATCAAACCCGTTCTCTTCCAGATTTTCGGGCAGCGAAGTTTTGTATTAAGGAAAGC
>CAYMFZ010000377.1:0-4420 GCA_964389585.1 uncultured Pirellulaceae bacterium
TGAAATTGGGGCTTACGTGGTTCCTGGAAACTTCCGGCAGAAGTTACCCACCAAACCGTTCTAGCACCGTCAACCAATTTAAGTGGGTGACTCTTGCCGAGAGTTACCAAGCCGATGCGTGGACTTCACCATCGTTAAAACTCTCACTGAAATTGGGGCTTACGTGGTTCCTGGAAACTTCCGGCAGAAGTTACCCACCAAAAAGTGCGACCAGAAAGCTAAATCTGCAATAGCTTGCCGTTCAAAAACAACAATAGTTGACATGCATTTCGACTTTAAAGTTCGCAATCAATCATTCACTCACTTCACGCCCGATCAATTGGAAACGCTAACACTTCCTCAATCGACTCAGCTCCCACCGCGAGCATAACCAACCGATCGATACCCAACGCCACACCAGCACATTGAGGCATCCCCTGACGCATCGCCGCCAACAACCGGCTATCTTCAGGAAGTATCGGTGAACCGTCTTTTACCCGCTGCTGGTTGTTGATCGAATTTCGCTTTGAAAGCTCATCGGCATCCAACAACTCATGGTATCCGTTGGCCAACTCGACTCCGTCGACATACAACTCAAATCGCTCGGCCACTGGAGAATCTGCATCACGAACAATCGCGAGCGCGGCTTGAGAAGCTGGCCAATCAAAAACAATCGTCGGCTGTTCAACACCAAGCTTCGGCTCAACAACACGCGACAAAATCAAATTCAGCCAGTCGTCTCGATTTTGATCTTCCGACGATAAATCGAAAGTAACATTGGCTGCGATCGCCGCTGATTTTAACTCACCAACTGAGCTATCAAACGGATCGACGTTTGCGAATTCAACGAACGCATCTCGGTAACTGAGAAATCTGGCTTTCGGTTTGGATAGGACCTTGGAAACGAGTTCACTCAGCAACTCCATCCCTCGCTTCATATCGTCTCCCACCCGATACCATTCGAGCATCGTAAACTCAGGGTTATGCATCCGCCCGGTTTCGCTTTGCCTGAAACATTTTCCGATTTGGTAAATAGACTGAGCACCGGCTACAACTAGCCGCTTCATTCCAAACTCCGGCGACGTTTGCAGCCAAAGCTGCTCGTCCGCGTGGCATTCGACTCCTGTAACCATGTTCTTTGGAACACAAACAGGATGCAGATATCGATCAACCACGATATCATGGGAAAGCAAAGGCGTATCGACTTCGAAGAAATTTCGTTCGTCAAAGAACTGACGAACCGTGCGAATCAATTCCGCTCGCGCTCGTAGCGTTTCAATCGAAGCGGTAGGTAAGAAGTCGTCTTTCATTAAAACGTTGACTCAAAGTTAAGATTCGTTCGCATCCGACCACATTTTCAGAACCGCAATCAAGATGAAACTTCAGTTTCTCGAACCTGTCTATTCCGTTTACCAACTCGAACCAGACTCACAAGTTCCCGACTGGGCAAACGAGAGCTTTTTGGCAATCGTGAGAACGGATGAGGAACTAACCATCATTGCCCCGACTTCGGCATTCGCCAGGAACATCAAAGCTCAGCACGATTTCGCATGCTTCCGAGTTACGGGCGAACTTGCCTTTGATGTCATTGGTGTGATCGCCGAGATCAGTCATGCATTGGCAAACGCCAAGATTCCTATCCTATCAGTTTCGACTTACAATACCGACTACTTTCTTATTTCAAAACCCAATCAAGAACCGGCTCGATTGGCATTGGTGGCTGCCGGCTATGAATTCGAGTAAACAATGTGCGGTCGATTTACAATGCGAACGCCGACAGAAACGATGGCGGCGCTGTTTGATGGGTTGCGATTTCCAAAACTGGTCCCGCGTTACAACATCTGCCCAACGCAGCCGGTGACTTGCATTCGCCAATCATCCGAACAAGCCTTGGAAATCGTCGATCTTCGCTGGGGTCTTGTTCCCTTCTGGGCCAAGGACCTAAAGATCGGCGCAAAGATGATCAACGCCAGATCAGAAACGGCTTCGTCCAAGCCTTCATTTCGCGCGGCGTTCAAGTCTCGACGATGTTTGGTTTTGGCCGATGGATTTTACGAATGGAAAAAAGTCGGCTCGCAAAAACAACCTCATTACATCTCACGTAGCGACGACCAGCCGTTTTGTATGGCTGGGCTGTGGGAGTCGTGGAAAGACAATTCAGAAAACGCACCGAACGACACGGTCATCGAGACATGTACGATCCTGACCACTTCAGCCAACGCGACGATGGAGCCGCTTCACGACCGAATGCCCGTCATCCTTCATCAAGATCAATTCGATTTCTGGCTGGACTCGGAATTTTCCGACGTACAAGAGCTAGAGAAAATTTTGGTCCCGCTGGCGACCGACGATTTACGCACGTATCCTGTTTCAAAAATGGTCGGCAAACCGATCAATGACTCCCCTGAATGCATTGAGCCTATTCCCGAAGAGAAAAATCTTTTCTAGAGGACATTTCAAAACCTAAAATCGTGCGATCATCGTAGTGGGATTCGCCAGAATTCCCTTTGTTTTGAAAGCGAGCTGGGACTTCTGGCGAAGTCCACTACAGGTTTTGAAATACCCTCTAGTGACATGGCTTGATTCTCAAATGTAGTGAATCACTTAAAAGATTCTTTGCTGCAAAACAACCCAACAAAAATCCTTGAGCTCAAATGAAAAACAATCGTCCTCAATTTTCCTTCGTCTCGTTTTTCCAAGTGATATCTTTCTCGTTTGTAGTCTTACTCTTATCAACCGCCCACGCTCAGAATTTGCCTTTCGTGATAAAGGGGGATGATGGAACGGAATCAATCACCAATTTTTCACGTTTGATTCCTGCGCCCGTCAACGATCAGTTCGTCACAGTGAAAGACGGTCACTTTTTCGTTGGTGAAAAACGCCTGAGATTCTGGGGAGTCAATCTTTGCTTTGGAGCAAATTTCCCAACGCATGAAGAAGCGAAAAAGATCGCGCCTCACTTCGCCAAACTTGGAATTAACGCGGTTCGGTTTCATCACATGGACAACCAAGACGCACCAGAGGGGATCTGGAAAACGTTGCCTAATGGGAAACGAATTCTTGATCCGAAGCAAATCGACAAGCTCGACTTCTTCCTCAACGAACTCCATGAGCAAGGCATTTACGCGAACATCAACTTGCATGTTTCGAGGCGGCTGAAAGAGAGCGAAGGATTTCCTGAAATGAAAGGCGGTCCTTGGTGGGCGGCTTCGAACAAATGGACGACTTACTACGATCCGGGAGTCCAATCCGAGCTCAAAAAGTATTGCAAAGACTTGATGACGCACAAGAATCCGTATCGCAACCTTCGACGTTCCGACGATCCGGGAATTGGTTTAGTTGAGATGCTGAACGAAAATTACTTCAGCAAAAAAGGAACCGAACTACTGGAGCATTTGCCCCAGCAATATGTCGATTCAATTCGACAAGCTAGGAATGAATGGTTAGAGAAAAAATATAAATCAACAAATGCGATGACTGCAGCTTGGTCGAAGGAGCAAACCAAATTGGGTGCTTCGTTGATTTCGAACCACAACTGGAAAGACACGATGGGGCCTTGGTCGTTCAATCTCAATGGGTTGGATTACAAACCGACGTTTGGCCATGCTGGGCCAAAGGAACTAGGAGACAACGCGAAAGCGATTCGGTTTGAAGCACCTGCGAAATCTGACCAAGCTCATTTCCAACAGCTAACTCACCGAACCATCTCCGTAAAAGCCGGAACCGCGTACACGTTTTCGTTTTGGGTTCGTGCCGACAAGTCACGAGAGTTCAATTTGGAAATTTCCACTACCGCTGGTGGCGAATGGCGACCCGTAGGAGCTTTTGAGACCACAACCGCGGGCCCAGAATGGCGCCAGGTTCGCAAAGTCATCTTTCCTGAAGAGACAATCGATAAAGAAGCTTACATCGCGTTCAGCATCGGCGTCGACAAAACACCCATCGAATTCGCCAACGTACGTCTCAACGAAGGCACCAAGGCGACTCGCCTTCCGGCAGACCAATCGCTTGAAAAAGGCAACATTGGCGTGCCAGAATCGGGCTGGGCACTTGCCGCCCATGAAGACTTGAAGCAATTCATGATCGACCCCGAACGGGCGTGGATCGTAGAACTCAAGCGATACCTCAAAGAAGATCTCGGTGTTCGCGTTCCGATCACTGCCTCACAGGAAAACTACCACGCCGATGGAATTCTGGCCGAGACCGTCGACTTTGTTGACTTGCACAACTACTGGCATCACCCAACTTTCCCTGCGGGTAAAGACTTCAATCCCACGGAATACCGAACTGGTAACGAACCAATCGAATCGTTTCCAACACGATCATCTTGGCCGACAAACTCACTGCTGATGCGAACTGGCTGGCGATATCACGGCATGCCTTTCACGTTGAGCGAATGGAATCATGCCGAGCCAAGCGACGTGAACACGGGGGCAGTCAT
>CAYMFZ010000377.1:4430-5414 GCA_964389585.1 uncultured Pirellulaceae bacterium
AGTCATGATGGCAGCGACGTTGGGTTCGATCCAAGATTGGGATGGAATTTTCTTTTTCGATTACGCCTCCAATAGCAAGCGTTGGTTCAGCGATCACTATGAAGGCTTTTTTGATTTCAACAGCCAACCGGCAAAGCTCGCAACGTTTGCCGTGGCATCAAACATCTTCCTTCGAGGCGATCTGTCCGCTCTTGCCACAACAAAAAGCGGCACATTCACTGACCGACTTGATGGACGACTCACGTTCTCGCATAAAATTGGCGTCTCACCATCGGCCCAAGAGAAGGACACCGTCGAAGTTCCAACTGAACTGAAATATTCAACGCCAAGTGAATCGTTGACTTGGGATGCGACGGATGAGAGCAAAGCTAACATGACTATCAACACGCCACTCACTCAGGGTGCTTGGGGTGTGATCGCGGGACAGACTTTTGAGCTCCCAAATTTGAAGTTGAAAATTGGAAATGTTGATCGGGACTACGCCACACTCGTTGCGACTTCCCAAGACGCGTTGCCGCTAAGTCAATCCAAGAGCATTCTCTTGCTGGCTTCAAGTGGAGCTGAGAACACCAACATGCAATGGAATGCGGATCGAACTTCAGTCAGCAACCAATGGGGTACCGGCCCAACGACTATCAATCCGGTCACCGCAACGATTCAATTCGAGTCTGACAACAAGGAAAACTTGAAAGTGTACTCGCTTGACGGAACCGGCAAACGAACATCAACCGTACCAGCCACCCAAACGCCTACCGGCATTGAGTTCAAAATCGGTGCAAAGTATTCAACGTTGTGGTATGAGATCTCGACGGAGTGATGTCGACACAGCTGTCCGTAGCCGGACCGCATACAATTCTGTCTTGTCATTGGCTTCAACTCGCAGGGCAACATCTTCGCCTACGGGATCGCCAAATTATTGGCCTCGAACATTCTGAGGATCAGTTGGGACAACGGATCTACACTGAACCTTTTCTGCCAGAACTG
>CAYMFZ010000377.1:5424-6096 GCA_964389585.1 uncultured Pirellulaceae bacterium
ATGAGATCGCGAGGGAGTAATTTCGACACAACTGTCCTCAGTTGGTCCGCATACATCTCTGTTTTTGTCATTGGTTTTAACTCGCAGGTAACACCTTCGACTGCGCGATCGCCAAATTATTGGACTCGAATATGACGGATCAGTTGAGACAACTGATCTACACTGAACCTTTTCTGCCAGAACTGTTCTTTCAAAGACGCGAGCGTCCATCGATAGTCGTTGATCACTCCGTGGTCAAAACGAAATAGCCAAATCAGCCCCAAACTCGCAAAGCGGTAAGGTTCCGTTGAATAGTCCCCCAACCGGCCCAAGCGGACCTAAGAGCTTCATCCAAATATGAAGACACGAAACAACAATTGGGCTCGTAAAACAAAATCCAAAAACAAATGTCGTGATTGTGGAGCAATCACGAATATCGAAGCAAGATGAATCATGATTGAAATTGACGGATCACAAGGCGAGGGTGGCGGGCAGATTATTCGATCTTCACTCGCCCTGAGCGCCGTAACGGGTAAACCGTTTCGCGTGAAAGACATTCGCGCCGGTCGCCAGCGACCGGGCTTGAAGCAACAGCATGTGACTGCGGTCCGGGCTGCGCGAGAAATCTGCGGAGCGGGTGTAACCGGCGCTGAACTTCAATCGAGCGAGTTGATCTTTGCACCTGGGCCAATT
>CAYMFZ010000378.1:0-6085 GCA_964389585.1 uncultured Pirellulaceae bacterium
CCACTCAACCTGCCGTGCCAATGCCACTCAACCTGCCGTGCCGTTGGCACTCAACCTGTCGGGCATTTGGAGTGCACCCCCGGGCCATGTCGCCATCGTTGGGCCGTCTGCCAATACCTTTGCCGTGTTAGCACTCAGCCTGCTGTGTGGTTGGCACTCAATTTGGTGTGCCGTTGTCGCTCTGCTTAACAGGAATTGAGATGGAGGGAATCACGGAGTTCAACGAAATGTAAAGAACGTAAACTCACCAACCTGCCTTTAGCTCCTTGTTTGCAAATAACTTTCAAGCTTGGAAAGCTCATACTCGTAGCCACCAGACAAGATCGGAAAACGGCACCATGTCTTGGGGTCAAGATTCTCATCGTCGAGATGGAACGAAGGAGCATAGCGTTCACGTTTCCATTGGTTGCGACACCAGAGGCGGAAAAATCGCACGATCCATTTGCCCAACTGCTGTTGGTCGTACTTATCAAACTCCAACTCAATGTTTTGTAAAACCTCGACAGGCATCATCTTGTCACGTATAGCCAAACGCTCAATTGCATCCAAGACTTCATAAGGCATCAAATCGTCTTCGTCCGTCTGTTTATCTTCAGGAGGTCGAAGCTCCGCCGTGGGTTGCTGCTGGTTGACGCTTTTAAGCGCCGAAACCGGTCCAACATTATCAGGGCCTTGAGTCTCCATCCAAACCAACCACTCTCGCAAAAACGCTTTGTCGATGCCCGCGATTGGACTGAGTCCGCCCGACGTATCGCCATCCATCGTTGCGTAGCCAACCGCAGCTTCGCTTCGATTGCTTGTTGAAAGCAGCAAAGCGTTATTCAGATTCGCCAGCATCCAAACGCTTGGCGAGCGCACGCGGGCCTGAATGTTTTGAAGCGTGATGTCGTGATCATTCCAATTCAGTTTCGTTCCGATGGCATCGCTGACGATGCTTCTGTAACTCGTAACTATTTCGTCGACATCAAATTCATAATGCGTTGCATGGTAGGCAGTGGCAACGTCAGTCGCAGCATTCCGAGTAACCGAACCGCTGTTTTTTGTTGACTGATAAACCGTGGTCAGCAAACGTTTAGCGAGTTCGCTTAAATCGTTTGGCGAATTTTCAGACAACAAGAATGAACCAAGCCGTTTCTTCAAGTCTTCGAATCCCAATTCCGCTTCGGCAAGTTTCAGCATCGTTCCCACCAGTGCAACGACGCTAGCCGAATCGCAGCCACCACTGAGCGAAACCACGAATCCCCGCGAATGGCTCTTTCGCATGTAGTCAAACAAACCTAAACAAACGGAGCGCGTGAATTCTTCTTCTTTTACGTCGCTACCCGCCATCCAGGATTCTTCGGTGACTTCGTTAGGCTCAAGACCACAATTTGGGAATTCAAACTCGACATCAATCACATCCGTTTCATCGCCATCGACTTCCGGTTCGAAACTTCCTGTTCGAGCCCGCGCCATCCGCGTCACATCGACGTTGACGACGGACGAAGTCAAGGTGACGGGCTGATAGGAAAGTCGTTTTCCGATTGAGAGCATTTTTCCATTGGAGGCGATCATTGCATCGCCATCAAAAATTGCCCGGCCTGATTCGTTTCCAACAAGGTTGGCGTAAACATAAGTCACATTGAACGCGCGGCTGCCTTCAAGCACAAACCGTTGGCGAACCGAATGTTTTCCAAACGCAAAATGGCTGGCGCTGGGGTTGAGGATGATGTCAGTCCCTTTGTTGGCGAGGTTTCCGCCGGGGCGTGTTCCAACCCAAGCGTCTTCGCAAATCTCAAATCCAATCCTGATCCCGCCGACGTCAAATAGAATGTCACCAATCGGATACTCGACTCCAGCGACTTCGACTTCTCCTTGAATCCCGGAAGGCCAAGGCTTAAACCAGCGCGGTTCGTAGTGAATTCCATCACCCGCCAGATGTTGCTTCGCCACAAAACCAACAAGTTTCCCGTCTACCAAAAGAGCGGCGGTGTTGAACAATCCGCCCGCGTAAGTCATCGGAAGGCCAACCGAAACGATCATGCCTTTCGTCTCTGGCGCGATCGAAACCAACATTTCTGCGGCGGTCGCGTGGACGCCGGAGGAATGAAACGCATCCTCGCAACCATATCCCGTTATGCACAGTTCTGGGAGACACAACACGGAGACGTTTTGCTCTCGGGCTTTTTCGATTGCGTGGACGATGTTGTCACGATTGCCCAGCCAATCCAAAGGTGTCTGGTTCAAGACGCCGGCGGCAATTTTTAAAAGTCTCATTCGGTTCGATGACTCCAGCAGGAAACAGGTCGCTTAAGATGTCGTTTGACAGGTATCGCTTAACAGGTCACACGCACGCTCGATTAGCTTTACCGATTTTCGTTGATATTGTTTGTGAAGGCAATTGGAGGACACTTTTTTGAGAGGAGTGATTTGACGAAGAGCTAAACCGATGGGTGAATTTCATTTTGTTCCATTGAGTCTCGTCTCGATTTGGACGACAATTGTGTTATCACAATTCGCGTTGAATTTTATTGCTTCTGCGTTGAGTAGTGAGTGAAGTTCAAGTGGGCGTAAACTGCGGAGCATGAATGACCAATCGGGATGTTATTGAATTCGAATGCCCTCGTTGCTTAAACAGTATTCGAGTTTCAAACAAACAAGCCGGACAGAGGGTTGATTGCCCTGAATGTAAAGGTTCACTTTTGGTGCCCGCTGCCTCAAGTGGAAACGAACTGTTTGACGACTTGTTCGATTCAAAACAAGAAACCGATCAAGGCGATTCGTCGAAAAATCAAGCCTCCGTTGCGTCGGACACTGGCGTCAATCAAGCCAATCCACCAGAAGAGCCTTTGCTCGAGCTGGATCCGGATGAAGATATTTTGTCAGGTTTCGAGGTTCCCGACCCAGCCGGCGAAGAAGCCAATCCGCTTGAGGGCAAAGACCCCTTCGAAGTCGACCCCGATGCCGCCATTAAAATCGACGGCGTGGGTGATCTGTATGAGCACGCCGATGTTTACGGAGTCAAATGCGATATCTGCGATACTCGAATCCACGTCAGGCCGGATCAAATCGGATCGCAAGTTGAGTGCCCCGAGTGCTACTCAAAAATAACGGTGACGGGCCCGACTCAGAAGAACAAGCACACGCAGCGATGGCTCAAGGAAGAAAGCTCACGAACGCGAGGAAGAAGAGCTTAAGCTGAGCGAACCGGTCGAGCGTCCCGAAGTTGATAAATCATTCGGATTTGCGCCGCCAGATGAAGACTTGCTTGCTCCAAAATCTTCCCAACCAAATTCAGACGACATCGGGGATGAATACGGGTTAGAAATTGTAAACGACAATGATAATGGATTGGATTTGGATGATGGAAATTCCGAATCCGACCAGGCGCGCATTACTCCTGCGTCCGCATCAGCGTCGCGTTCGTCACGGCAGAAAAAATCACGCCGTGAGTTGTATGAAGAGGCCCAGCGAAAACAGGCGGCAAAGGAATCGGGAACCGTCTACCGACCTGAAGCCACCAACGACGACCCTCCCCAATCTAATTTTCCATCGTTCGATACCGGCTCCCTGATTGGAGCGGCTGTTGAAATGATCAAGAGCAAGGGCGTGATGTGGCGCGTCTTGATTGCGGTCATTTTAATGTGTGTCGGCACCATAATGATGCAGTGGTTCTTTCCTGATTCAGCCCCCAAAGTCGAAGAAGGAAAAGAAGGCACGATGATGGAGCGATTAGGCGTTTGGCTCGCATGGGGGATTGTCGGTGGAGTGCCGTATTTGCTAGGTGTGGCGATGTTGTGGCTGACAAGTGCTTACATCTATCGCGATGCGGCGTTAGGTCATCGAACAGTCAAGACTTGGAAGAACGCGGGAACGTCGGAGGTCACCGGCACACTGCTGATTTTCGGATTCGGCTTTTTCATTGGCGGGTTGCCGGCTTTGTTTTTGACACTGTTGACGATGCCATTACGCGTCTTGTTTGGGCCGCTATTGTTGTTGGGGGCTTGGTACGGCCAATCCCCGTTTTCGATCGTGAACGTTGACGCGTTTCGAGGCGTCAATAAGAACATGGGGCACTGGATCGCGTTTTATCGCTTCATGTTTCTGCTGGCTGGAATCAGCATTCTTGCTGGATTGGTTTTCTGGTTGCGAGCGATCATTCCCGTCGGTCCCGCGTTTGTCTTGACGGCGATCGTCTCGATTGTTGGCGTGCTGATCCTGACGGTGGTTACTTTGGTGTTTGCCGCCGTTTGCGGTTGGCATTGCGGCAAAGTTGTGGAAGGATTGCAGGAGTAGCAGAGGAGTCAAAACGAATCAAAGCTCAACCGCGTCGCGAGAAACGCACTTTCGAAGTTTTGCGATTTGTGAAACTACGATTTCCGAAACTTCTAAGACTAACTGAACGAACTACTTCAATCTCAATGAACGAACGTCAATCTTTAAAGCAGTTCAATGCAATCATCGGCCTGTGCGTGAAAGTCTTTGTTGCTTGCGCGATTTTGATGTGGAGCGTGTTCAATCTCAGCTTGAATATTCTGACCTTCCGCGCGAGCGAAGAACCTGATCAGGCTTGGTTGCTGACCGGAGGAATGGTTTTCTTGACTTGCGTCATCCCGTTTTTGCTCGGTCTATGGCTGCTATTTAAGTCACTGGGAAAGCCGGTCGCAAAGTCAAAGGCCTAATCGCTTGATCATTTTGGCTTGATCTTTCTTTTCACGTGATCGTTCAGTCGCTTGATCGTTCAGTCGCTTGATCGTTTAGTCACTTGATCGTTTAGTCACTTGATCGTTTAGTCACTTGATCGCTGAATCGCTTGATCGCTGAATCGCTTGGCCACGAAACTGTACGAGTGACTACTTTCAACGACGGCCAAGAGAACGATGTTCGCGGCTTGTCCCCAAGAAATTTTGGCGAAATCTATCGTGGCATTTCACTCCGTGAAATAGCGCCAAACCTGATGCGAAGCGAAGGTTGCCAAAAACAAGAGCCATCGAATTCCACTCTCAATCTTCCTTATCCTTTTTCGAATCATCACCAACCGAGTCAACCTTTTTCTTGACTTCTTCCGGATCCATCTTTTCAATCTTCCCAAACATGTGACCGCCAACGCCTTGTCCATCAGGGCCGATGTGTGCCCAAGTTCCTGCGTACTGGCCTTTGCGAATTAAGACGCGGGCATCGAACTTTCCGAACCCTGGGAAAGAAGCCTTGTCGACCGTGATCACTGGTGTCCCGCCCGCGAATTTGATTTCAATCGGAGGAAGCGGCAACGTCGCGTCATGGTCTCCGTATTTAATTCGTGCAATCAAATTCCAGTAATCGCCAACATCGCCTTTTTCTGCTGTGAGAATTTCATATTCTTCGGTCCGCGTCTCCTTCTTGCCTTTCATCGTAAACTGGCCAGTCCATTTGGTGCCGGTCAGATATTTTGAAAGTTTGTCATGCAGGGCTTTGGTTTCTTCGTCGGAAGAAGCCTTGTTGCTTTTTTCGAGATCGGCATTTGCGCCGGCGCTAATTTCAGGTGAGCGATTCGGTTTTTGATCGGTTTCCGTTTGAGCAAACGCAGGATTTCCAATGAACAAAATGATCGCTGCGATTCCCATTAGCCGTTGAATGGGTCGGCGATTATCAGTGTTTGAATTCAAAGTTTGAACGGAAGCGAACATTTTCATTTCTCCAAAACTCATTGGCAACGGAAGTCGATCGAATCATAGGTGATTCGTCATTGAATGAATTATACGTGAATTCAAAAGTTGATTCTAAGATGTGACATGGGATTCTAGATGAAAGTAAACGAAATTTGATGTTCCGTAATTTAGCTTTCACACAAACGGCTGGACGAATTGGATTCAATGGTTGTTGCCTCGGCTTGTTGCTAAGGTTCATTGCGACAACACATGCGGTTATTCGCGATCTATGCGACTGGTGTTGATCAAATCCCGCAGTCCATCTAAGCTACGCAATCCACGTTGGACCCGTATGTCCGACGCTATTTGAAATGATTCGCGCGAAGGAGTTGCGTGTGTTCGTCGCCGCTACCACCCAGTGCTTTCCAGATCGCCCCCTGGACAGCGCTATTGAAAAGCTGGCTGATCTCGAGTTTTCA
>CAYMFZ010000379.1:0-6073 GCA_964389585.1 uncultured Pirellulaceae bacterium
GACCCTTCACTCGACCATACGGTTTCGGATCCTTCCGAGCTTCCCACTAACTTTTTTCGTTCCAGATTGAGCATTGATCCTGTCGCTGCCTGGCACTACTTTGGAACGATTAACGACAACATCACCTACACCAACAGCACTTCACTCTCTGGCGGTGATGGCAAAGACGTCTTTCGCTTTTTCGAACCAGAGATCAATGTCGAGCTTGAAAACCCACTCGACGTTTTTACTTTTCTGGAGAACCCTCGCCCCTCACGCGATCGGGCGGATGGTATGGATGGCAACAATGTCTTCATCATGGATCGGACCGTAGATCGTATTAGCTCCGGAAGCGGGATCGACTTCTTCAGAGGAACTTATCCGATGCAACTGTTCGCAGGAGATGGCTATGACATTCTTGAGACAACTGAAGATTTTGCATTTCATTCGTTTCGCGAAGGCAATGTAGTTACGCAACGTTTCGTGCCAAGCGCGGTCAATCGACTTGTTGGACTTGATCGAATCGTCAACACAACCAATCAAGGTACCGTTCTCAACTTTCAAAACACCGTCGATAACCCAATCCTGCCGGTCAGTTGGATCATTAACGGAGATCGTGCTGTTGTTTACGAGTCCACCAACAATGCTCGTTTAGATCTAATCGGTTTTACGGGCATCGTAGGCAAAGAACGGGATGCAGTTTTTGTTCGTACGACGACGAACGACTGGACGATCACAGATGTTGGTTACGTTCAGCTCTCATCGGAGTTTAATCCGCAGTTAGGTCACACCGACAACATCAACCATCGAATCACACTCACTGGCGAAACTGAATTTGCGAATGTTGTGATCGGAGCAAGGGCTGGAAGCGGAGTCCAAGCCCTCTTCACGAGTAACTTCCTTTCTGGCGTGACTGGCAATCAGGTTCTGTTTGAAGATGGCTACCAGCCTTCAATCACCGTTCACGGATCCGATTCTTCGCCAGACTATATCGCAATCGCCAGCTCACTTTCGAGCATTAATCTGTTTGGCAATGGAGGTGATGACATCTTCACACTCGGTTACGCTTTCGCTGGAGATGCGTCACTTGAAAGGCTTCAAGGATTCACAACGATCGACGGAGGCGCTGGAGAGGATTTTGTGATTGCAAATGACTCCAATGTTGATCCAGGACATTTACGAATCTCAAATCGCTACCTTCACAAGACACCCGTTGCTGGATTCGAGACGAATGCTGGTATCGTTCGATACGATGGAATTGAGCAGTTTCGCATCAATGTTGATTTCACAAAGAACACTTTGGACGATTATTTTGCCTCAATTTTCCGATCTCACCTGACTCAGTACTATTACAACTTGAACCTGCAAACAACTGAAGGGTTCCGACCTACCAACGATTTAGTTCTCATTGGTACAAACCCGAATGAGGCCTCGACATTTACAGTCGCGCCCAACACAAGTAGCCCGCCGGAGCCCGCATCCATCCGAGGCGGGACTTGGACTTTTACCGCCCCCTTAAAACCGATCGTGATTGCACGAGTCAATACCGACATTCGTTAACAAATTTGGTCCTTGAAACATGGACCTATTGGATTTGATAAATGCCCAAGCCCAACGTTTTGATTCAAATCGATTGCGATCAGCACGCCAGTACTTTTGATTCGATGGTCGCCATTGACTCAGGTATTGATCATTTGGTGACTCAGCCAAATGTCGCCGTCGACCAAGTCGAAGGACTGGTTCATGGTGCCATGTTCACGCGAGGGCCAAAGGACTTGAAGCATACCGCCCTATTTTTTGGTGGCGGCGACGTTGCAAAAGCTGAATCCCTCGTCAAAGCCGCTAAGAAATGCTTCTTTGGCCCAATGCGGGTTTCGATACTCTCTGACCCCAACGGCAGCAACACGACAGCAGCGGCGGCAGTAATCTGCGCACAGCGACATGTCGATCTACCTGGCAAGACGATCACCATTCTCGCGGGCACCGGCCCCGTCGGTCAGCGGATCGCGCAAATTATCGCGAGCGCGTGTGTTGGCTCCAAGCCACCAACCATTCGCATTTGCTCGCGCACGATCGAAAAAGCGAAAGCCGTTTGCGAAACCCTCGCTGAACTAAACGCCGATGCCAATTTTGAAGCGACGCATGCGAGTACGCCCGATGAAGCACTGGCAGCGGTAAACGGTTCCGACTGCCTATTTGCTGCTGGTGCCGCGGGAATCGAGTTGCTTCCCAAGACATGGCTTGACCTTGAGAATAAGCCATCGGTTGCCGTCGATCTAAACGCAGTTCCTCCCGCAGGCATCGCCGAGATAGGCGTAGTGGACTCGGGAAAAGAAATATCAGGCACCGTTTGTTACGGAGCGATTGGAGTCGGGGGGCTAAAAATGAAAATCCACAAACGCGCTTTGCAAATGCTCTTTGAAGCCAATGACAAAGTCCTTGAAGTCGAAGAAATTTTTGAGCTTGGTCAAACGCTTGAAGTTTGAGCAAATCGTGGCGTTCAAGTTCACTTTTCGACGCCCCAAAGCTCTTCAAGCAAGTCATGCATCGCAGAATCGTGGCTCTTAAGCTCAGCCCGATCAAACGGGAAAAAATCGTTCTTGCCAAAGTACGCTTCCGTCGACTCGGCAAAATACTCTTTCTCATTCGACATCGCGTAGGCTTCGTCTTCAACAATCTTCCGACCGGTAAACCTTTTGACTTTGTCGTAGCCACCTGAATCGCGTGCCGCTTCAAACAACTTTCTAACCTTGGAATTTCTGGAATTCAAAACTTGATCATGGTAGGCATGTGCTAACTCATGAAGCATCAAGTAGGGCATTCGCACATTCTCAAACTCCAGATTGTCGATGTTGATCACCTCAACGCACTTTGCCATCATCGGATTGCGGTTGTTATTTTTTAGCCAATCCTTTGACGGATGATAGGCTGCCGCGGCACGAACACCGGGAACATCGGGGTTGATCCAAACAGGAACCGTGCGAAGCTGCCCAAGGGCTCGATCGGGAATCACGTTTTCAACTCGCTCGAGTTGTTTGTCCATGATCTTGAACATCGCCTTTGTCGGCGCGAGCTTCTGATTCCACAGCTCAGCGTTCAAGTGAATCGTCCAGCCACGCATTTTTAGCGTCGCATGGTTGGGCAGCTCAAACTTCAAATCATCGACGGTGGAAAACTCTTGGTCGAGAAACTTCCGCAACTCGATCTTCGAATTATCGTCGAACGTGCCGCTACTCGGAAAGACACCGAGCATCATCAGGCCCATCGAAATAAACTGAATCAAGATCCGTGCGCGTTTGCTTTGCAAGTTCGTATTCATGAATACGATTGTAGTCGACCATGCATAGAATTCTACAACTTGAGTCTCAGCAAGCAGAACTGCAGAGTCGCATTCGAAGAAAATTGTTGCCTTGGAAGTTACGATCGAACTCTAGTGGGTGACTCTTGCCGAGAGTTACCAAGCCGATAAGTGAACTCATTTATCGATATAGCGCTTCCTGAAATTGGGTCTTGCGTGAGCCTTGGAAACTTCCGGCAGAAGTTTCCCACCAGAAGTACCGCAACAATCATCGAGAGTCGAATTTGAGTTTCGACTCGCAGTTCTTCTGTCTCAGCAAGAATTCCGGCTTCATTCCTTGTTCGTCAACTGCAACTTCTTCAACTGCCGCTCAACGTCGTACCGAATATCAGGGTGGAATTTCTCGATCACCTTTTCGACTTTCTTGACTTGCCCCCAATACATGTTAGTGACGACACGAGTACGACTAATTGGAGTTTTACTGGCTTTTAAGGCCTGACAAAAGTGAATCCGAACCTGGACTTCTGTTTCTTTGATGCCAGAGAAACGGAGGCATTTGTTCATCCAGCGAATAAGCTTACGCAGCGTCTTCTTGTGCGCGTTGGGAGTCAGAGAAAACTGTTGATCAATCTCGTCGCACAGATAGTTGGCATAGCCTTGCTCATTCTCAGACAGAAACAACAAGTACGTCAGAAGTTCTTTGTTGTCTTTTTTGAAACGAGCGAGCCGCAACACCGACTCGAGCAATTCGTCTTGGTCAAGCTTGACTAACGCTCGCTTAAGTTCGGCGATCGACGCGGCTTTCATGCTGAAACCAACCTACGCGGCACGTCGGTCATTCCAATCGTCCAGTACGTCGTCAAATTGCAGGTGATCCGATTCTGAATTGAATCGCACCGCATCCGGATCGGATTGAGGTTTGCCGTGATTGATTGTCCACAAACGAGCTTGTTTGTTGAACGAATAGAAGGCTGCAATCCACGCCGTTTGAACTCCGGCTTTTCCATCCAAAAAAGAACGCTGCAAAATGTACTCTCGGAAGAAACGCCACATCGGACGTACTAAGAGTTTGAAGTAAGACGTATCGCGGTTTTGATCGCTCCACTGCTCGGCTTGAAGCGTCGCGTAGCGGTGAATCTTACCGTATAGCTGATCGTAATCCCAAACCGAAAAGTGCGTCATCTTTTCTCGAAGCTTGCCAACGCTTCCTGATGAGATCTGAACCTCGCCGTGATCCGATGGACCAGTGTAGCGCCCGCGATCTCGGCGAAACAAACGCAGAACACGGTCTGATTTTGCATCACCGTGCTTGAGCCGTTGCCCCATGAAGTGATTTTCGCGATAGATCCAGTATCCATCAAAGCATGGACCGCGACTCAACTCCATTTGAATCTCATCCGCCAACGATGGCTTGATTCGCTCGTCGGCATCAACGATCAACACCCATTCATGACGGGCTTGAGGGATGGCCCAGTTTTTGAAATCACCTGATGTGATGTATTCTCGCTCAATCACTCGGACTTTTGGAAACTCTCTTGCGATCGCCATGGTCTGGTCAGTCGAACCAGAATCGGCGATCAGAATTTCATCAGCAATCGTAACAAAGCTCTCAATGCAGGCGCGAATGTTCAGTTGCTCATTCTTGCAGGGAACGATCACTGTGAGTGGTTGTTTCATTGCCTAAACTGAATCCTGTTGGACAAATCCAAGAAGATGGTGAACCAAATTCTTCGAACCTGTAATCTGTTTTCCGTCAAACGATACGTGAAAGCACCGAATGCCGGCCGGAAACTAGAGGAACTCTCCTACGCTGTCAACGCGTTTCAAGCTCAAACCAACAACACAACTCACTCGCGATTTCATTTGTGTTCGTGACTCGCGTGACATAGCTTATTATCGGCTGATGCTCGGACGTACTTAACCGAGCTCACCCGCACTTATGCAAGCCATTCGCTACCAAAAACAAGCTCAACGTTTCAAAACACGCTAGCGAAACCTGAATTTGGGCGGCTTAGGCAACATGAAAGATCATCGCAAAATCCTGTGACTGAATTCCGCGAACGAGTAACCGTTGAACAACAATTCTTCACCGACCGCTGAGCCTTCATCTAGTTCTTCCACTAGTTTCAGTCTGCTGACTAGATTGCGGGCTCACGACGATCAAGCGTGGCAGGAATTTGTGGAACTCTATGCCGAACTCATTTTCAATTGGTGTCGCATCAGCCGTTTGAGCTCCGCCGATTCAGCCGACATCATGCAAGAAGTGTTCGCGTCCGTCGCCGGCAACATCGCAAACTTCGAACGAAGTCCAGGGAGCACGATGCGCGGCTGGCTATGGACCATCACGAAAAACAAAATTCGCGATCATTTTCGAAAGCGAAATATCGCAAGGGCTGACGGCGGAACGAGTGCGCTTGATCGGCTGTACAATTTTCCCGAAATCAACGAGAGCGTTGGACTGACAAGCTCACTATCGACAAACGACCCGTGCGACAATGAATCGAGTGCTACGGCGATTTCGATGGAACACGAATCCAACCGGTTGTTGCATCGAGCGATGAAGCAGATTCAAAGCGAGTTTTCAGAACGAAGTTGGAACGCGTTTTGGCGAAGCGTCGTCGATGGCCAAGAGACTCGCTTCATCGCTGAAGACCTTGGCATCACGACCGCAGGCGTGAGGCAGGCGAAACGGCGGATTCTCAGACGGCTGAGGCAACAGTTGGGTGACCTCGAGTGAAGCACTAAGTGACTGACTCGCTATCCACTGGAAATGCGTTCGAAAGTCACGAGCCCCGT
>CAYMFZ010000380.1:0-6071 GCA_964389585.1 uncultured Pirellulaceae bacterium
GCCAACACCTTCGCCGCCCGATTTACGATCAGTTCCACCCTTTAGTGGATCACCACTTGCTGGAACGGCGAGCTCGCGAGGAGGTGCTTCGACTTCTGGAGCTTTTTCTTTTCCTGGTGCAGGTTTCTTGGGAGCAGGCGGAGCCAAGCAAGCCTTGTGCGAAAGACCGATTTTTTGGGCTTCGGTGTCCATCGACTGAATCTTGACTTCGAGCTCTTGCCCTTCAGAGACAACGTTTGAAACTTTGGCGACACGCTGGTAAGCCAATTCAGAGATGTGAACGAGTCCTTCAATGCCCGGCGCGATCTTCACGAACGCACCAAAATCCGCGATCTTGGTGACCGTACCCTTAACGATGTCGTTGACTGCAAACTGAGTCGCGACATTTTTCCAAGGATGCTCAAGCGTGTCACGATGGGAAAGCGAAATGCGATTCGAGTCGACATCGATCTTTTCGACTTTTACTTTGACGGCTTCGCCAACGGTAAGGACTTCGCTTGGGTGCTTCACGCGCGACCAGCTGATTTTGCTGATATGGATCAAGCCTTCGACGCCGCCGAGGTCAACGAAAGCGCCAAAGTCCATGAGCTTGGTGACGACGCCATCGCGTAATTGGCCGGCTTCAAGTTCTTTCAACAGCTCAATCCGCTTCTCTTCGTTTTCACGGTCGAGAATGGCACGTCGGCTAAGCACAAGTTTGCGTTTGTCTGGGTTAACTTCAACGACGACACAAGTCAGTTTCTGTCCGATGTAGGCGCTGATATCTTCGACTCGAAAGCGATCAATTTGGCTCGCTGGAATGAATCCGCGAATGGCGTTGACCGTGACTTCGAGTCCACCTGTGTTTGATCCAGTCACCATCGCGTCCAGCACAGCACCTTCGGTGATGTCTTCCCAGTCGGAAACGCCGATGCTTGCGCCCGGCACAGCCAATTCGTAAAGACCATCTTCTTTGTTGAGTCCGCGCACGATGACCTCAACGAGATCGCCTTCTTTGGGTTCTTCTTTGAAGTGATGCAGTGTCGCGATGCCTTCGTATTGGCCAGACAGTTTTACGAAAACATTGTCGTCGTGGACCTTCGTGACGGCCGCTTTGACGCGCGTGTTGGATTCTATTTCATTGTCTGCGGCTTCCGTTTTCTCAACGACATCATCCATTGAGATGTCACCAAGTGCCGCCGCGATTTCTGCATCGATGTCATCACTGAATCCGGCGTCCGATTTAATGTCAGCGAGTATCTCTTCAACTGGGGCTTCTGCGTTACCCAAATTGATTGGGTTGGCAACGGCTGCTTGAACTGCTTTTGGCTGGTTCGGCGACATCGTTTTGTTGGCAGGATCTCGTTGCGAGCCGATGGCAACTTTCTTAATCGAAGCCGACGCTGCAGCCGCAGCAGTTTGCGTCGAATCGGCGTTTGGAGTTACGACTGGCGGCGCTGCGGCTGCCGGCACAGTTGTTGCCGCAGGAGTTTCAGGCTGAGCGGGTGGGCTGGCGACTGCTTCTGGCTTTGCATCAGTCGTCGCAGCATTTGCGATGTCGTTTGCAACCGTGTCCTTGGGCTCAGAGGAAGCAGGAGTCTGGGGCGACTCAGGAGTATCGGCTGCAGGTTTGTTTGGCTCAGAACTCATGACATAAATCGTTTAAGGAACTCGTGGCGAAAACGGAACGCGCTTGCGTTCGTTGGAAATAATCTAACAAACATCGTGTTGGGAGTGTCAGCCAAAGCCAACTCTGACGGACAAATAGTTAGAATTCACGTCCTTCAGAAATCAAAGGAAACTCGTCTGTGCGAAACGGTGAAGCTGGTAAACCTTGTGCATTGACCAAGTTAGGTTGGGCTGAGTCGTCCCATCCAAAGCGGACTTCTTTGGGAAACTCAATCTCAGGCGAACTTACCAAAATTCGCTGACCATCAATTTTGGCAACCGCCGGGACGAATTTTTTGTCTTCGCCGCAAATGGTGAAACAATTCAGCTCTGATTCGTCATTTCGAACTTTCAAACCACCCTCAGCGTTGGTGAATGTGAGAAGGATCTCGTTTCCCTTGGTTGACCTCGCCTCATAAATCGGGCCGCAATGACCCAGTGATTTTGATTCTATAGTGAGTTGATCCGCGTAAACATCCGTCAAGGCAGCAATGGCCAATCGTCGGCCAATGACTTGTTTGTTTTTTGGATTGATTTCTTGCAGATTACCGATGTCCGTCGTCACGATCATTCTCGTGTTGGTAACAGACTTCAACGTGTTCAATTGTGCGTCCCGGATCTCTGCCAACAATTCAGGCGGCTTTTGTTCCCAACGGTGTGGAGCCAATTGAACAAAATAGAAAGGAAAGTCTCCAACTCCAAACTGTTGCCGCCAATCTTTAATCAACGTCGGGAACAAAGTTCGATACTGATCGGCGCGATCGAGATTGGCTTCGCCTTGATACCAAATGGCTCCTCGAATCGGAAAATCGGTTATCGGAGCGATCATTCCATTGAACACGTTGCCCGGTCGGTTAGGGCTGGTCGGCTCGTCATTCTCATCCCACTGTCTCAGCAGAGGAGCCAGTTCAGTTACCTTGTCCATAGAGCCTCTCGATGCCCAAGCTTCACAAACCGTTCCCTCCCAAGAGGCATCAATCAAGCCAATCGTGACGCCTTTGTAGACTTCATTTTTCTTCAGCTCTTTGATGATTTCGCGACCAAAGAAATAACCAGCCGCTGAAAAATCTTTGACTGTTTCAGGAGAGCAAACGCTCCAAGGAACGACTTTGGTAAAATCTCCCAAGGATTCGGTTGATCCATGACCTTCAACTGAAAAGAGTCTCAGCTCTGGAAAGTTTTTCGCGTTATCAATTTCATTTTCGGCATTGAGCGATTTCGCAACTGGAAACGCCATGTTGCATTGGCCAGAACAGAGCCAGACCTCACCAACCATCACGTCGCTGAAAACGACTTTGGGTTGACCTTCTTCCGCGACGACCTCCAGTTCGTAAGGACCACCCGGGTCGTGGGTTTTGATGGCGACACTCCAGTCACCTTGCGCGTTCGCGGTTGCTTTGGCTTCAATGCCGTTGAATTTTACGATCAGTTTTTGGCCAACATCAGCGGTTCCCCAAACTTTTATGTTTGAGTCTCTTTGGAGAACCATGTGATCAGAAAAAATCTTTGGCAACGCAATGTCGGCAAGAACAGCAGACGTTCCGAAATTGGTGATCACGAGATTGGCGGTCACATTCACGCTGCACCAGAGAAAACACGCGATCGCGGTACGCAATAAAACTCGCGAGTTCATAGTGGGCCTTGTTGTGCTTCTCAATCGTTGCCGAAGATTCGTGATCAACGGCGACGATAGTTTTTGGAAGTAGTCAATGGTGAGGGAAATCGAATCGTCTCCAACTGGAACGACAGAAACAGTCTAAACAAACCTTGGCATCGCCTCCACCATTTGATTATCGATTCACGAAAGTTTTGGAGCGCCGTTGCTGATCACAACAACTTCGTCGCCTTCGCGAAATTCATAGTTTTGTGGGTTGACGACTGCCTCTTGGCCCATCGAATGCACAGCGACAAGGATTACTCCCCCGTTCTGCTTGACCTCACTTAATTTTGAATCAAACGAGGTTCCAATCCAGGTTTTCGGAATTTCTTGTCGATAGAATTCGTTGCCATGTTGGTAAGTCAGCAACTCGCTGAGAACGCTGATCAAGCCCTTGTTCATGGCGGCTTGGGCGAGCATGTGAGCGCCGTATTCTCCGCTGACGACAAAATCGTTGACTTTTCCAGTTTCCAAATGCGTCGCATAACTTCGGTTGACCAATTCAGCGCAGGTGTAGACTGACTCATTGATTTTTTCAACTGTCAGCGACGCCAGAATGGTCCGCGCATCAGCATCCTGCTCGCTTCGCCCGCCCGATGTGTCGGTAAGTACGAGGCAAGTTTTGGCATTTCGAATTCCAGCACGTTCAAGCACCGTGACTTTCGTGAAGTCGTCATGAACGAAGTAAACACTCGCGAGGTCCGAACAGTCGTCGTCAAGTTCTTCTCGATCAAGCTCCGTGATGACGACGATCGGCGTCTTCCGAGTTTTTGCCGAGGCACGATACTCATCAATGATGATTCGTGTTTTTGGAGTCCAACCACAAATGACAATATGGTTTTGCAACGCATCCCATTCCACAATTCTTCCTTCCACTCGCATTCGATCCACCATGAATGCCGAAACGGTTCCGGCAAAAATCGCAAAGATCGTAAGACCCATGAACATCAAGAAAACCGTAACTATTTTTCCGCTAACCGTTTTAGGCGCCGCTGGAACAGGCTCACCAGCAAACAAAGTGTAGACGCTGAACCAAAAGGAACTCCGCAAGTTAAATCCATCTTCTTCGTCGGTCTCGCCCTCTGGGCTCGTCGTACTGGCGAGCGGCAAGACTGGCTCCGATAGATTTGTTTCTGCCTGCTGGGCTCCACGCTCAACTCTTTTTGCTTTGGTTTCAAAATGCAGAATCGCCAGCGTGCCAAACAAAACCGTCAACGCCAACAATCCACAAATCATCAGAAAATCAACCGCACCTCGATGCAGCATCGTTGGGTAATGTCCTGACAAACGCGAGATCACACCCATCAAGCGGAACAGTCGAACCAGCCGCAGTAGCCTGAACGCACGACCAAATCGAAAGACGCGAAACAAAGGAAACGTCGCGATAATGTCGAGCCAAAACTCACGAAAATAAGCACGCTTGGAGCTGGCGGCAAAATACCTGGCCGTCAATTCGATGACGAAGACTAACGTGATGATTTCGTTCGCGATCACCATCCAAGTCAAATGATGGCGACGTATCAATCCAAAAAAAGTTGGAACTGCATCGAGGCCGCTTTCAAATTCAAACTCCAACCAAAATTCGCCCAAGGTGAGTAAGACCGATAGAAGAACCAAGACTCCAATCGAGATTTCGACCCAAGCCTGATGGAAAAATCTTCGCAACGCCAACTGCCAAGCCTTATCCGGCTCGTATTCGAAAGATGGATTTTTTTCAGATTCGAACGGCATAAAACGCGGTGAAGAAAGATTGGTTTGGGTGAACTTAAAATGTCGGCCAGATCAGCGTCTTGAGGTTCCGGTTATTCAAAGAGCTGTCGAAGATGAAAATGATGTTTGCCAAGCTTTCCACCATAGTTGCCAGCGCTAATTGAAACGACGCCTTCGCCCACTGCGGCTTTGATTCCAATTTTTGTGGCGTGTGCAACCGTGTCGAATTCTGCGCCATCGATGACAATCTCGTAAACGCATCCAACGCCCTCGGGAAGGTTGCTTTCGACGCGACCGATGAGCGTCGGGCAATACGCTTCGTTGGTCGACGCGCGTAGTTTTTCATACTTGGATCCGACTTTGCTTCCGCTGCGAACAACTCCACCAGGAAATGGCGTGATGACGTCGTCAAGTTGCGAGATTGCGTCCACCGCTTTCTCCGCCGCGGCCAGACAAGTCGCTTGGTCGCGAGCAAGCATCAAAAAGTTTCCACCAGCGACGCCTTTGGCAACGCCGATTGTATCTTCCACGATGAACTCACCATCCATGACGGGAATTCGCCAAAATCGACGCTCTCCGATGAGTTTGCTTTTTTGAAATCCGTCGCCGAAAAATCGAAGGTGCTTTCCCAATGGGATGGTGGCAGACGATTCATTTTGTTGAGCGTTGTCGTTGGAGATCAATCCATCAAACACCGCGGTCGTTGGGCAGGTCATTAGGCATTGGCCCGTTCGGTTGACGATGGCTTTTTGAACGGCGTCTTCTGAAAACCCAAACACCATGAAACTGACGCCCGGTCGGCCATCTGGCGTCATCGATTCATCGAGTCGTTTTTCAACTCCGACTTCTGCGTCGCATCCGATGACGGAACTTCCATACCCTGAAAATTCGGCGATCGCCGCGTTCAGCCAACGCTCGCTAATTGCGGTAACGATAATTTTGCTGTACCGCATTGGAAACGCTTCGGCAAAAGTATCTTCAATGGTAGTCGGTCCGATTTTCAATTTGTCATCCGTATCTGATTGCTTGCGATTCTTGAAAAAGTAAACGTCGAAAG
>CAYMFZ010000381.1:0-6070 GCA_964389585.1 uncultured Pirellulaceae bacterium
AACCAAGGCATTTCCAATTGTTCGATTGTTTGTCCGCAGTTTGATTGTGTTGTCGGGAGCGATGTTTGTTTACGGTGGGCTCGTGACACGTTGGGTTCGGGAAGGTGATTCCTGGTTGAAGTCGCTTCGCGAGATGGCGATGGTGACTTGTGGCTTGGCGATCGCCTGTTTGATCATGGTGCTGACAGGCGAAGCGACGACCCATTTCAAAGGCCTCAACCAAGGGATGTCTTTAGGCGAATCGATCACCGTCGCTGTGTTGGTCGCAAGCATGATTGTGGGGCTGATCGTGATTGCGTTGCGACCCAAAAAAGATCCATTCGCGTTGTCGCTGAACGGAAGAATGGGATATGTGTACGCCGCCGAATTTGTCGGACTTGCGTGGATCGTCCACCTCTATTTTACGATGCCATTCCTGTTTCAATTTGGAATCAAAGCCTATTGGCCCTACATCATGATGGGGCTTTGTTTTGGTGGATTCGGCGTCGCCAAGATTCTCGAAAGACGAAACTTGACGGTGCTGGGCCAGCCGATGTTTAACACGGCAGTCGTGTTGCCGCTGATTGTTGCATTCGCAATTTTCATGGTTGATTCAAAAGCACAAGCCGAACTGGTGATGTTGACGGTTGGGTTGGCCTATCTGTTGATCAGTTACACCCACAGGTCGATCCTAAGCGGAGCGGCGGCCATCGTGTTTGGCAATCTTGCTCTGTGGATGGTTTTCAATCGGGTGGATTTCTCCTTCTTAGATCATCCGCAACTATGGTTGATTCCTCCCGCGGTTTCAGTCTTGATCGCGGGGCAATTGAGTAAAGCAAAACTCTCAGCAGTTCGGTTGTCAGCACTGAGATACATTTGCATGGCCGTGATTTACGTAAGCTCGACGATGGAAGTTTTTATCTCAGGCATCGGAACCAATCTTTGGCCGCCGATCATTTTGGCAGCGTTGTCCGTTGCCGGCATCATGTGTGGAATGATGTTTCGCGTGAAGTCATTCCTCTACTTCGGAAGTCTGTTTTTGCTGATGGCGATGGTGACGATGGTGGCGCATGCCCATCAAAGCTTGGGGCACGTTTGGCCATGGTGGGCGTTTGGAATTGGACTTGGAATCGCAATCCTGGTGATGTTTGGCTTGTTTGAAAAAAAGAAGAATGAGATGCAGGCGATCGCAGGAAGTTTGCGCAAGTGGGACGCCTAACCGTTTTTAGACGCAGCCAAAAAAATCTTACTCATACTCTTCATCATAATCTTACTCAAATCTTCTTTCGTTAAAGAGTAAGTCTTGGGGTTCTTGTTGCACGCAAACGCTAATTCGACCTAAGATGGGACGCGGCAAGCTCTTTCTTCTCTCTCGCACTCGGAATTAAAAATGAACAAATTCAAGTTCCATCTGTTGTGCTTCGCAATCAGTTTCGCATCGTTTGTTACGCTGGCATCCAATGCCATCGCTCAAGAAGATGTCGGCGCAGTGGCAACAAAGCCGCCAACGGATGTTGTCCTCAAGTCAGTTCCAGATTTATTGCAAACCTTCAAGAAGGCCGAGTTTGCAGGCGGCGGAAAACAATTTTGTGGACCCGTTTGCATTTCCAATTCGCTCGTCTGGCTTGAGGGGAAATCTAATCGAAAACATCAAATCGAAGTCGTAAAAAAGCTTGCGAGCAAAGACTTCATGAACACGAATCTTACAAACGGAACTGGGACAAGAGATCTTATGCGAGGCGTCGAGCGGTATGCGCAAGAGCTTTGGCCGGAATTTCATCGACTTGAATACGCTGGCTGGAGACCGGCACTCGACGGACACAACATTGCAAAAAAGCCAACGTTGAATTGGATAACCGATGGGCTTCATGACAAAGCCGCCGTTTGGGTCAACGTCGGTTGGTACGTTGCGGATGAAAATGTTTCGGGAAGTTTCGAGCGAAAGGGTGGCCATTGGGTGACTTGTGTCGGTCACAAAAATGGTCGTTTGGTGTTCCATGATCCAGCGCCACGTGCTGGTGCAAGTTCACAAAAAGAACTTGTAGCTTACGACGTTCTTGGTGAAGGGCAATTGACGGGAAAGAAAAGAGGGTTGCCGGCCGATGCCGCTGGCTACATCCGACTTGGCAAGGGCATGCATATTTCTTCGAGAGGAGACACGGCGATCATCGACGGAGTTGTTATTCTGGAAATTGAAAAACCCGAGCCCATCCGGAAATGGGTCTCGGCCAATGGAAAATTTTCAATCGAAGCAAGATACCTTTCTCATGGAGAAGGCAAAGTCACACTTCAACCAGTCGACGGATCGAAAAAGATCGATGTCAAATTGAGCGTCCTCGGAAAAGAAGATCAGGAATACGTTGAGTCAAAATAGTCTCGAACGCTCCTGTTAATCAATCAATCATCAGCCCCTTCTTCCGATTTACTTTCTTCGTCCATCGTCGGCTTGGCATTTTTGACGTACTTGTCCAGCCACTCGATCGTTTCGGCTTGGGTGTGCAAGACAGATTGACGGGCGCGATAGCCGTGTGATTCGTAGGGCAACATGCACAATCGAACCGTTCCGCCATTGCCTTTAATCGCTTGGTACATTCGCTTCGACTGAATGGGAAACGTTCCACTGTTGTTGTCGTTCTCGCCGTGAATCAAAAGCAAAGGCTCATTGATTTTGTCGGCGTGCATGAACGGCGAGATGCTGTGGTAGATTTTTTTCGCTTCCCAGTACGGACGACGCTCGGACTGAAAACCGAAAGGAGTCAGCGTACGGTTGTAGGCTCCACTTCTCGCGACGCCGGCCTTAAATAGATCGCAATGAGCCATTAAGTTTGCTGTCATGAACGCGCCATAGCTGTGACCGCCAACGCAAGTTCGGTCGCGATCTGCGACGCCCATCTCGACTGCTTTGTCGATCGCGGCTTGGGCGGCGTCAACGATCTGTTCGATAAACGTATCGTTCATCGTTTCGGGATCACCGATAACCGGCATCGTTGCGGCATCCATGATCGCGTAGCCTTGGGTCAGCAAAGTCAGATGCGTGATGCTGCGCATGCGGGTGAACTGAGAAGGGCTGCCTGAGATCTGCGCCGCCGTTTTGGCATCGCTGAATTCTCGCGGATAAGCCCAAACCAACAACGGCAAGCGGGTGCCTTCCTCATAATCGGCCGGCAAGTAAAGTGTCGCCGAAAGTGGCACGCCGTCCGAGCGTTCGTACTTCACAAGCTGTTTCTTGATGCCGCGAATTTGCGGTGTTGGGTCTTTGAAATCCGTAATCGAATTCGTGGTTCCCTTATCGAGATCACGCAAGAAGTAGTTTGGCGGCGTGGTCGGCGTCTCGCTGTTCGTGATCACAACTGGCTTGGTCGACTCGCTACTGGAGACAACCGCAACGACTGCTTCGTAGGCGCCCTCTTCGCATCGCCAAAGTCGTTCGGTCTCCAGCGTTTTTATGTTTTGACGATCGACGAATGGCAAATTGCCTTTGGGCGAAGCCCCCGTTCCCGTTCGATAAATCCAATCGCCATCCTGTCGAGCAACAACATGCCCCGTCTCGTCAGGAACGTTGACGATTCGTCCTGGATCCGCATAACGATCACGAATGCTTCGATCCATCAAAGTTTTCGGCGTCGTTCCAGGCATGGTTAAATCATGCATCAGTGCTCGTACCCAACGTCGATCACGGTCGTATTCAGTCGTAACAACAATGGAAGGATCTTCGAAATAAGACATTCCAAAGGCGCGATACTGAGTCTTCAAAAGTTCTGCCGGTTCCGAATCAGTAAACGGCGCCGCGTGAGTCATAAAGCGGTCGCGGTGGTCGACTTCTTTATTCGGATCGCCACCATCAAGGGCTTCGGTCCAAACCAAAGTCGCGGGCACTCCGGACTTCCAATCGGGAGATCGCGGACCTACGCGAACGCCTTCGATTGGAATGTTCTCATCCATGGGCACATCAGCCACCACGTGTTGATCAGGTCCGTCGGTTTCTTCGCCAATTTTCCAAACCTGAATTTTGCGTGGGAAGCTTCGGTAGGTCATCAAGTAACTAAACGGTTTTTCAATCGTTGTCAGCAAAGCAAACTCACCGCTTGGTGACGCACTGACGCTTGTGAGGATTTGCGGCTTGCCAATTTTCTTGATCGTTCCATCAACGCTAATCAAAGCCAACTGAGTTGTAGCGTAATACTCAAACAGCGATTCGTCGTAGGGGTTCTGCAAAAGGTCTTGGTACGTTCGCGTCGGCGACTTGTTGCCAGATGATTCCTGAATGTTCGGACCCGTTGGCTTCAAATTCGCAGATGGTTCGTCACCTCGATTTTCCGGGACGAGTTTGCACAGCAAAGAGCTTCCATTGGGCATCCAATTAGCGCCACCCATGATTGTGTTAAGTCGATCGGTCAGCATCTTTGGCTTGGGGTTGTCGACGGAGGCAGTCCAAAGCTGTTGGCCTTGGTCGGTCACGAGGACGAAAGAAAAATTCTTGGAGTTGTGCGACCAGCGAACGCTCGAAATTTTTGCGTCAGCCGGCAATTCGATTTTTGTCAAAGCCGATTCGTCGTCCGGATTAGCGTCTCGTGGTCGCAGCGTCATCCCTCGCATAAAGCTGGTTTGAAATGTGCTGTTGGCGGCCGGGTCGATTCGCAATCCGCCAAGCTGAAGCATCCGACGCGAGATGTCCGAAATGTCTGGCATCGCATCGCGGTCGATCATCATCATCCATTTGCGATCGGGGCTGAAGCTGATCGCGGGCTCAGGTGCAGCGTCAATGATGTCGGTAATCGCTTGAGGTGGAAGCTTGTATCCAGGTTGTTGAGCCACAAGTTCCTCAAGTGGTAGAAAACAGAAAAGCAAGCCGATGCAAAAGGCAGGGCCGATAGAAATTGATTTGAATTGCATTTGATTATTTTCACTAGTTTGGTGCAAGGTATTTGCAAGCACGATTAAATTTGATCACGGTCCTCTTGAGCTTTGGTTTCACTAAGAAGCTTTGGTTTCGCTAAGGGGTTCACTAAGAACTAACTGCCTATCCCACAAGCCTATCCCACAAGCCTATCCCACAACCATTTTGATGGCTAAACAACGCGTCGTGGTTGTGATCCGAAGGCGCTAGCCTCGGGCCTGAATAACCAGCAAAATAAGCCAATGGAACAACCGGCCCGACGCAGACGTCAACGGCTCACAAGAATCGGGGTAAGCTCTTAGTTAAGGATGCCCGTCGCCAGCTTGGGCGAAAAACTCTTCGGCTCGTTTTCCCATTTCTTCATCGGAGATGTCTTCAACATGCGTTCCCAATCCCCATTGATAACCAAATGGATCGGAAACTTTTCCAAAGCGGTCGCCCCAGAAAGTATCCATTAACGGCGCGATCACTGTGCAGCCAGCATCAACTGCCGTTTGAAAAGCTGTATCAACATCGGGAAGGTAAACGTGCAGCGAAGCCGGTGAGCCGCCCATCGTCTCGGCTGATTTGGTGCCCCACTCTGGGTTTTCTTCGCTTAACATGATCGTTGAGTTTCCGATCAACAGCTCAGCGTGCATGATGCCTTTGCCATCGGGGCCAGGCATGCACATTCCGCCTTTGGCACCAAACGCTTTCTTGTAAAACTCAATCGCTGCGTGACCATCCCTGACGATCAAGTAGACGTTAACTGAATTACAGCCTTCGGGAATTGGATTGACGGCCATGGAAAAACCTTTCAACTAACGTTTGACGAAATTGACTTTGAGAGAAAAGTCTATCGCCAACGTGAAACGCTTGCAAATTATCACCCTGTTGGGTCAGGAGAATTACAAAGTCGAATGCAATTCGATTTTTGGTGGGTAACTTCTACCGGAAGTTTCCTAGACTCACGCAAGACCTAATTTCAATAAGCGTCTACTCAATAAAAAATCCAATCATCGACTTGGTAACTCTCGGCAAGAGTTACCCACTAAACTTCGTACCATACTTTGAAGGCTTGTTTCTTTTTTGAAGCGACTTTGTTGGTCTCCTGCCTAGTGGATCGAATCAGATGTAAACTTGCTAACGAACTTGATGGGCGAGTTCAAAGCGTGAACAGTTTAGGCTTGGGAGAGTATCTTTGAAGATTCAAAA
>CAYMFZ010000382.1:0-6069 GCA_964389585.1 uncultured Pirellulaceae bacterium
CAAATCTTCAAATCTTCAAATCTTCAAATCTTCAAATCTTCAAATCTTCAAATCTCATCTTGGAAAGGCGAATTCCCAGACTTAAAAGCAAAGGCGGTTCGACCGGCAAACAACTGATGATCAAACCGCGCCTGATCTGCTTTCTGAGAACAACTTACTTAGACAACAAATCAATCATCCGACCTGGCGATCCCATTGCGTTGTAACCAGCATCAAGATGGAGAATCTCTCCCGTCATGCCATCGGATAGATCAGAAAGCAAAAACGCTCCGGCGTTGCCGACTTCGTGGTGTTCCACGTTTCGACCAAGCGGCGCGACGTGCTCGTACATTTTCAACATGTCACCGGCACCGACGGCTGAACTAGCTAAAGTTTTCAATGGACCCGCACTCAATGCGTTAACGCGGATTCCTTCTTTGCCGAGGTCGTAAGCGAGGTAGCGCGTCGTCGCGTCCAATGCCGCCTTGCAAACGCCCATCATGTTGTAGCCGGCGACAATCTTCTCTCCGCCGAAATAAGTCATACAAGCGATCGAAGCTTTCTCGTTAAGGATCGGACGAGCCGCTTTGCAAACCGCGATCAGGCTATAGCAACTAATATCCATCGCCATTTTGAAGCCTTCGCGGCTGGCGTCGATCGTGTCGCCCAAATCTGCCCGATCTGCGTACGCGATTGAATGCAACAAAAAGTCAATCTTGCCAAACTCTTTCTTAACGACTTCCATCGCTTCGGCGATTTGCTCATCACTTTGAACATTCAATGGGGTCAGAAAACTTGGCTTGGAATCGCCTTCCAGTTTGTCAAAACACTTCTCAACACGACGTCGATTCTTCTTCCTCTCGTCGTCTTCGCGGTCGGGAAGGTGGGTGAAACCACACTCACCACCCTCCGCCATGATCTTTTTCGCGATTGCCCAAGCGATGGAGCGATCGTTTGCCACTCCGAGAATCAAACCTTTTTTGCCTTCGAACAAACCCATCAAGCTGTTCCTCTTATATTATCTAATACGATTGTTTGAGCGATTCAAAATAACTACGCTTTAAGTCGGCGAAGTCGTTGCCTTGTGGCCGCGTCCGCATTCAAATTGATAACACGTTTCAGCTTTAGCAACAATTCCCAACCCCCCAAAACCATGTCTTTTGAACTTCAATTGGAGCGGATAACAGCGGCACCCAATGGTTCAAAACTGTTTGTCAAATTAATTGACCTCGCCCTAACCTCGGGCTCACAGTCTGATTTTTTGGGATCCGCTCTTGAGCAAATCAACCAGCGAACCGGCGCAACCGGATCCGTTTTGGTCCAAGGCATCAAAGGCCAATGGCGCGTGATTGCTCATGCGGGCGAAGGCGATGGCTTGCCCGCAGACTTGTTAGCCGAAACTTTGGACGCAGAAACTTGCAAGCAAGACGACGGCTGGACGGCAGCCATGTTGCTTAAGCCAAATAAGTCCAGCCACGTATTGGCTTGCGATGCTTTGGTTGAGCCGACTGAATTCGATGCGATGACTGCGGCGGTTGGGTTGGCGTTTGAATCTTTCCGTCGACGAACCAGTGACTCCCGTCGCGCCGAACGACTGTCGGCAATTCTTGACATGACGGTCCATTGGAATCAGTCGCGAGAGACGGATGAGCTACTTGAGCAAATCGCTCAAACGTCAACGCGATTGTTAGGTTCGGAACGGGCGACAATTTTTCTACCCGATCAAGCCGGTACGTCGTTGGTTGGCAAACCAGCTCTGGGAGTTGAGTCTGGTGAGATTCGAATTCCGATCAACGCAGGTGTTGTCGGGCAAGTGATGACAACCGGGAAACCGGCGCGCGTCGACGAAGACATTTCCGCCGAGCAACAACAAATTCACCGCGACGTTGATGAGGAGCTTGGATTTCAAACGCGGACGATTCTCTGCGTTCCGATGAAGGACTCCGAAGGCAAAACGATCGGCGCCTTCGAGTTGATCAACCGTCTCGAAGGCAACTTTAACGACGAAGATGAGACGGCGCTCTGCGAACTCGCTGCTCACGCTGCGGTAGCCATTGGAAACACGCAGCACGTCGAGCAGTTGGTTACTTCCAAGAAAACCGTTGCGGCGCAGGCGGCTGGCCAAGTCCAAATGATTGGCCAATGTGCGGCGATCGAGAAACTGAAATCGACGATTGAGCGAGTTGCGGGCACGGACCTAGTGATCTTGATCACAGGTGAAAATGGTACGGGTAAAGAAGTCGTCGCGCAGATGATCCATTACTTGAGCGAGCGAGCTGATGAAGTGCTGGTGGCCGTTAATTGTGCTGCGATCAGTGAGAACTTGTTGGAAAGCGAATTGTTCGGGCACGAGAAAGGGGCTTTCACTGACGCCCATCAAGCTCGCGAAGGAAAGTTCGAACTCGCCAACAACGGGACTTTGTTCCTCGATGAGATTGGAGACATGAGCCTCGACGGGCAATCGAAGTTGCTTCGTGTACTCGAAGAGAAAAAAGTCGTTCGGGTCGGCGGCTCCGTTCCAATCCCAACCAATGCAAGAGTCGTTGCAGCGACGAACCAGGATCTCGCGGATTTGATCTCCGAGAAAAAGTTTCGACAGGATCTTTATTTTCGGCTCAACGTCGTTCCGATTGAGTTGCCACCGTTGCGAGATCGTGGCGATGATATCTTGCTGCTGGCCGGGCACTTTTTAGGTGAGTTTTGCGCCAAAGCGAGACGAGAAACTCCGACGCTTTCGGCGGCCGCGCAGAAGCGTTTGCTGGGTCATTCGTGGCCGGGCAACATTCGCGAGCTTCGCAATATGATGGAGCGGCTGGCTTACTTGACGGACGGGAAGAAGATCGATGCGACTGATTTGGATTTTGTGACTTCTCCTTCAGGTGGTGACTCAGCGATCCCAATGGATCTGGCTTTGACGGAGGCGACGCGGCAATTCCAAGTCGACTATATCAAACGGCATATTGATCGCGCTCGAGGGAACATGACCGACGCGGCGTCGAAAATGGGGCTTCATCGATCGAATCTTTATCGCAAGATGAAGCAGCTTGGGATGGGGGACTCGGATGAGCCTGAAGATGAATCCTAGATAGGTGAAAGCGTAGAAAGAGAAATCTTATTTTGACCGTAAATCCTTGGCCGTGTTCTGTTGGTTTGTCGAATCCGGGTGTCGCCTCTTTTGTGTGTCTGAGGGTTCTACGTGGATGCGTTGAGATTTCGGAGAAATCAACGACTATCAATTGTCGCTGATCGCTCCGCGGTCTAAGCGGAACAACAAAAGACTCCGCCCTCAATAAAAAGACCTCAACGACCGAAAGACGACCTGCACCGAGCATCAAGGTGAAGTGATCAGGGATATTCTCCGGTAAAAACAGGCAATTTTGGCCCTCGACGGGTTTTTGCGGATCGGCTACAATCTTGCGTTCCTATGGACGGTAATGCCGTCCTTTTTATTTGCTCAACCATCGATGAGTCGGCTGATTCAAAAGTGCCCCAACAGGCCGCCCGCTCCTCCACACTACGGTTAAAAAACATGTACGCAATTATCGCTGACGGCGGACGTCAATATAAAGTCGAAGAAGGTCAAATGCTGGAGATTGATTTCCGCGAAGTCAACGTCGGAGACACAGTCACCTTTGATCGCGTTTTGGCTGTCTCTGGCGACAGTGGTATGAAACTTGGCAAGCCAACTGTTTCTGGTGCGAGCGTTTCTGCCAAAGTCATCGGCGAAACCAAAGGCGAGAAGATTTACATCCAGAAGTTCCGTCGCCGTAAGAACAGCAAGCGTCGAACTGGCCATCGTCAAAAGTACGTGAAAGTGCAGATCGGCTCAATCGCTGGCTAGGTCGGATCAGTGTAGAACAATTGTCCCAATTGTTCAGAAGCACGCTCAGCCCAGTTAAAACGACTGATCAAAAATCAAGAATATGAAGCCAAACCTGAAATCAGGTTTGGCTTTTTTCGTTGTGCTTTGTGTTTCTTTCTTTAAGCCAGGTTTCTCGGACGCGGCGTTTTAAGAAGAAAATTCAAGCCGCTGGTTCAGGTCGCGATTTCACTTTGGTGTTTTCGTCAACTGCAGTTCTGGCTGCGACAAAGTTGATTCCTCAATCGCTGGCTCAACGCTAAAAGGATCGACTTGGTCCGGTTCGATTGTTTTCTTTTTAGGTTCGCCAAACTTTAAAAACCAATAGCTCGCCATGCCACAAGCTCCACCGATTGAGCCAGCCAAAAACCCAGCTCCGTGAATGTATTGGTAAAAACCAACTTCATCAAAATCACTTGGCGAAAAGTCGCCACCAACTCCAGCTACAATCACCATCACGAAGATGTAGGCCGAAATTACAAAGTGTGGCGTGCCGGTAACCATCGCTCCCAGAAAAAAAGATTGCCGAAGTCCGCGCGTGTTGGCGACACCAACGATGATGAATGGTGGAACCACGAACATCGCCAGGAAGGTCATCAAGGGAATCCCAATCATGGGCGGAAACGCGAAAGTCGCTGCGACTACGAAATTCACGAACAGGGTGATTGCCAACAGCCGGGCGATTGAGAATTGCATGATCCGCTCCTTGAATCTGGTACTGATGAGTCGGTCATTTTAAGGTCAATTCGATGAGCGGCAATCAATGGGCATGTGATTAGGAGAACTGGCAAACGTTCGAGTGAGTAAGCAAGGTTCAGCAAATCACCCTCTTCCTAGGGACGCCGTCGAGGTTCAATTTGAATTTCATTGGTGATGTTGCGCGTTTTGGTGGGTAACTTCTGTCGGAAGTTTCCAAGACTCACGCGAGACCTAATTTAAGTAAGCGTTTAACCAATGGAAGAGTCGACTCATTGGCTTGGTAACTCTCGGCAAGAGTCACCCACTTAAAATCAGCTCGGTAGACCTGCTGATCGAATTTCGAAGTTCGTAAACCACCAACGCAAAAGCTGCTTGAGGGTTGGATTTCTCCAATTGCCATTTCTGGTGGCAATCATCTGCCAGTGAATCAGGCAATTGACGCAATATGGGCTTTGCGCCGATCCAACTTCTGGTTGAAATAGATTAACAAGCTTTCTGTTTCCACTTTTTGTACGCAAATCGGGCACTGACATTTCCAAATTCGGCAATATCGACGATTCCCCGCTGGAAAACCTGATTGGCGACTCCGAATCGATGCGCAGCGTCTACCAAATGACGCGCCAATCGGCAGCGAGCAACGCTTCGGTTTTGTTGCTTGGCGAGACCGGGACGGGAAAAGAACTGATCGCGGCGGCGCTTCATAAACTGAGCGATCGAGCCAGTGGTCCGTTTGTCCGGGTTAATTGTGGTGCGCTAACTGAAAGCCTGCTTGATAGTGAACTGTTTGGTCACGTTCGCGGTTCGTTTACTGACGCGGTCAAAGATCGAACGGGGCGATTTGAAGCTGCCCACGGTGGCACCATTTTTCTCGATGAAGTCAATTCGACATCTTCAACGCTCCAAGTCAAATTGCTGCGAGTGTTGCAGGAGCGAGAATTTGAAAGGGTAGGGGACACGCGCACGATTCCGGTCGACGTTCGCGTCATCGCGGCGAGCAATTGTGATCTTCGGACTGAGGTGACCGAGGGACGGTTTCGTGAAGACTTGTTTTGGCGATTGAATGTACTGCCGATTGCACTTCCGCCGTTGCGACGACGCGAAGGCGATACTGAATTGCTGGTTCGACATTTCCTTGAGGTTTACAGTGAAGCCAACGGAAAGTCGATCAAGAAGATTCACCCGGAGGCACTGAAGGCTTTGGTTGAGTATCAATGGCCAGGAAATGTTCGTGAACTTCAAAACTACATCGAACGCGCGGTTGTGTTGGCTCAAGAAAATCAGCTCGTTCCTTCGCTGCTGCCGGTTGCCGTGATGGGTGATTCGAAAGCTGCCCAAGTCGCAGTCTTTCGCCCTACCGATGACCAATCGCTAATCAAGGAATTCGTCTATAATCTACTGAGCAAGTCGGAAGATGATGCACAAAATTTGTACGACCAAGTGATTGAGCCGGTCGAGAAGGAATTGCTGATTCAGGTCATGCAGAATTGCAATAACACGCAAACCAAGGCTGCGACGAAACTGGGTATCAATCG
>CAYMFZ010000383.1:0-5813 GCA_964389585.1 uncultured Pirellulaceae bacterium
ATCAGGAGAAAGACGTTGAGAGGGTTTTGAAACGGATTGATAAAGCCCAAGCTGAGCTGTCGAATCACCTAGCGAATGGGACACATTCAGAAGAGCTTGCGAAATGGGTTAAGAGATCAGCAAATGGGCTTGAGGCGGAGATTGAGGAAGTTCTCTTGCCTCATCAATTCGAATTGTTAGTCAAACTGGACCTCCACAATTTTTGTTGGGCTTATGGATACGCACCAATGTTGGCCCGTTTGAGGGATGAGCAGAGGATCAATTTAACCCAGAGCAGTCTTGATAAAATCAGAAAACAAGAATCGGTACTCGGTAGGGAACTTGCCAGACGGTGCAAGAAGATCTGCGAGGAAGTGAACGTCAGTCTGATTGAAAAACTCACGCCAGAACAGCGTTTAAAGATCAACGTCATCATTGGGCGGCCAACGGAACAAAGTTACTGGCCAGTTTACTTGGCGGGACAATTGGCCCTCTCGCTAAACGAGAATCCGCCCAAACAACTCATTCGTAGCCGACTACTTGATGAGTTAACCAATGGCTCGAGTTGGCGATTCGATAAGGCGAATGGTTTCAAAGTATGGCATCTATACCATGCTGATTACGTGGGACCGTACGTTCTGGCAGTACTTCGTGACAGTCGATTTGCGGGAGCGTTTGATCTGGCGGACGAACAAGTTCAAGCGATCGAAGAAACAGCAGAATGGCTTGAGATTGCCAATGAAAAAGCAGTTGCAAAGTATAAAAGAGGGCATGCCAATCGACAATTTCTTGCTGCAAACGATCAATGTTTGAAAAAGCTGAAACACGTTTTAACAAAAGATCAACTCCATGAACTCGAGTTGATTGCGTTGAATCATCGTGTTGCTCACTTCGGACTGTACTTCAGCATCTTACAGACAGATCTTTCTGAACGAATTGACCTCAGTAAGAAGCAGAAAGAGGAAATCAAAATGCTCGCTACGGAAAATAAAAAGAAACTTGACAAGTTTAATCGTGAAAACACAGAGTGGTACTTGGAGGAGTTGTTTGGGTGTATTTCGGATGACGCCGATGTTTCTCAGTTGAAAAATTGTCTTGGAGAAAGGTATAAATTCAAAGTAATGCCAATCGGTCTTGTCTTGCAACGAAAGATGTTTAAATGAATCGAACAACGTTCTTAATTATCATGGGCGTTCTGATCGCCCTATCGGTTTCGGCGAAAGTCTCTAGTTGCCAAGAACATCGAACCATGGATGACGCTGGACGTCAGCAGATTTCTGAATTTCAAGAGAAATGGCGAATGGAAGGTTCCGTACCCACGTTCGGCTTCATTTCTGGTGTGTTGATCGCAATTAGTATTTCAATTGCGTCTTTTCAGCATTCGAATAATTCGTTCGTCTTTCTAACTGAAGGCGATCCGATCAACAAATTGAAAATTCGTGGCTTTGAAAAATATGCCAATGACCATGCTCAGGTGTTGTTTTATTCAGTGAATTGTTCAATGTGTAAACGGCAAATTGTTGACATGCTGGAACCTGATCGTCACGGATCTAGTAACGTAATTTTTGTTAGCATAGATAAAGAGTCTGAGATGGAGGATTTCTATGGCCCCAAGGTATTGTGGACAAATACCGACCAAAAGATCTTGGGGCTCGGGGAGTTGCCGGCTTGTTTCAGGGTGGAAAATGGTCTGCTTCGAAGGACGAACTATAAATGACTTACGATTCTCTAAACGAAGTTTGTAAAAAAATTTGCCGAATCGCGTATAAGCATCTTAAACTATTCAGAATTTGGATCGCCAAACCCAAAGAAATGACGTGAGGTCCCTCAGATCTCCACTGAGTATCTAAGAGTAGCTCATTTTCTTGTTTGTGGAAAAGTTAGTCGGCACCGCAACCCTTTGGTAAGGTTTTTTTTGCTAGATCGTGATCCGGCGTCGATGTCATGTTTAGCCGTCCAAACTAATTCACTTGCTAGCATGTCCGCCTGATAGCATTTCGATAAACTGCTAAGATGATCCGAACCAAAGTCGGTTCGTTTCGTATCTCCAATCCTATTGCCTAGGCAACAGCAGACATGGCGGCTGAAAAGACCACAGCGATTGTGCTGAGAGTGATTCCATTTAGCGAAACGAGTTGCATCGTCAACATGTTCACTCGCGACTTTGGCAAGATCACTGCGATGGCGAAAGGGGCTCGACGTCCCAAGAGCCCTTTTGAGGCTGCTCTTGACGTGCTTCCGATCTGTCGAATAGTGTTCCTCGACAAAAGTTCCGGCGCGATGGGTCTGTTAACCGAAGCCAAACTCGAACGAAGGTTTCGGGCAGCGGCAACGAATTTGAAGCGACTGTATGCCGGTTACTACGTTATTGAATTGTTAAAAATATTGACGGACGAAGGAGATTCCAACCCTCAGCTTTTTGATCTAGCCGTTGAGGTGATCAACTCAATTGACTCAAAAGAATTCGAAGACGAACAGCTTAGTCGGCACCTGTTTCAATTCGAACTGAAAATGCTTGAGTTGCTTGGGCACCTCCCAATGTTGACAAAATGCGTCAGTTGCGGCAAAGAGAAAACGACTTTGTCGCGAGTTAGTTTTGGGTTGAATGCGGGTGGAATACTTTGCCAAGATTGCCGGCGAGGAAAAACGAACATTGTCAGCCTCAGTCGCGAAGGACTGCAGTTCATGTTGAACACGGTTGGCGGTCAAATCGGAGCGGACAAACTAAACTCCGATAATTGGAATGCGAAACAACGATACAAGTCGGGATTATTTGATGCAGATGACGGTGGCGAAACGGCTGCCGCAGTTGCAGAAGAAGTTACCGTTTACGACGAGGCCAAATGTCTCATGGAATCGAGACATTTAGTCAACAAGTACATCACGCACTTGCTTGGGTTTCCGCCGAAGCTCAACAAGTACTTAAAGAACATTTAGACAAGACAAAATTTTATCTCGATCACAACGCGTTGTTTAATCAACGCAATTGAGACATTTCACGTCGACAAGGAAGTCGGGCATGAGAATTTGGTTAGCAATCCTGGTAACGTCGAGCCTGTTGGTATTTTCAACAGGCTGCACGTCGTTCCGTCTTCCCTTTGGTGGCAAAACCGGCGACAAGTCGGGTTCTTTGTTTGGGTTGAAGCAACGTGGAGCGAAACGAGCACTCGACTCGGATGAGGTGCTTGATCCTTTGGGTGCTCGCGATTCGAATCGACTCTTGCTTGATGATTTGGCACCCAGCCAATTGGCGACGACTTTCAAGATTCGTACGCGCGGCGGTTCAGATGCGGAAGCGGCTCAAGGTCACTTCGTTGAGGGGCAGCGGCTTTACGACGGTGGTATCAAGCAGTTGGCTCGCGAACCCAATGGCGAATCGCATCAAGAATACTTCATGGATGCCGCCAACGAATTTCGTGTTGCTGCAGCCAGTTGGCCAGATTCAGAGCTTGAAGAGAACGCGCTCTTTTTCGAGGGCGAATCTTACTTTTTCGCCGACCGTTACGTTCAAGCGAATCGCGCTTACGAAAAACTGATCGCCAACTACTCGGGCAGTCGTCATCTTGATCAGGCCGAGCTTCGCCGTTATTCGGTCGCCGTTTACTGGCTTGAAGTCGCTGACAACACGTCCGTTCCAAGCTTTACCGATCCCAAGCGTCCGAAAACGAATGTCGCGGCGGAGGCTCGTCGAGTTTTGCATCGCATTCGAATTGACGACCCGTCAGGCAAACTCGCAGGCGACGCAACGCTGGCGTTGGGCAAAGCGTTCATGAAGGCGAATCGGTTTTACGAAGCCGCCGATACGTTTGAAGATTTGCGAAACAATTACCCTGGCAGCAAGCATCTGTTTACGGCATATATGCTTGAGCTTGAGGCGAGACTTAATGGTTACCAAGGCAAAGACTACGACGATACGCCGCTGCGAAAAGCGGATGACTTGATGAAGCAAATTGTTCGCTTGTTCCCAAAAGAGAGTGAGGGCCAGTTACCGTATCTTGAGAAACAAGCGAGCTTGATTCAGCAACAAATTGCCGAACGCGACTATTCGATGGGTCAGTACTTCGAAGGCCGTGGTGAAAACCGAGCCGCAGGAATCTACTACAAGAAGATTGCGGACAAGTACCAGGAAACGGAACTTGGCGAAACGATCAACGAGAGAATCGAATCGGTTGCGGCTTTGCCTCCAAAGCCAAAGCAAGTTGGAAAATGGCTGGTTGATGCGTTCCCAAATCCTGAACCAGAGAAGCCGGCCATTCGCTCTGGTGACAACGAAACAATGTTCAGATAACAATCATCCAAGACGGATTTCAGTTAGTCGGTGAAGTTACGAGTCTCAATATTTGACCGCAACAACCCAAGAAGCTCCATGATTCAAAACAAGAATCAGCCAACTCGAAAAAGCATCACACTTCGATTGTTGTGGTTGTTCGTTGTCGCGCTTGTTTCGGGACAGTCAATTGGCTGTGCCAGTTATCACATGGGGAACCAGTATCTCTATCGAAGCGATATTCGAACGGTCCATGTGTTCATGTTTGAATCCGATTCCGACCGTCGTTATTTGGGCCAGCGTCTCACCGAAGCAGTCATCAAAGAAGTTGAGCTAAACACTCCTCTAACGATCACTGATCCGCAAATCTCAGATAGCTTTATCCGAGGTCGACTCGTGCGTGAGTCAAAACGTGTCGCCGGTGAAAACATCAATGACGAACCGAGAACATTGGGTGTGAATTGGGTGGTAGAAGTTGATTGGGTTGACCGGGCCGGTGTCCCTTTGATGCAGCGTCAAGTCGTTCGCATTAGTCGCGACGCGGAATTTGTTCCTGAAGGCGGTCAGTCGATGGCCACAGCTCAGCAGGAAATCATCGAACGCATGGCGCGCGATGTCGTTAGCCAAATGCCTTGGTAGTCGACTAGTGCCAAAATGGCTTGGGGCTTCTTCGAAGCCATCTAACGAACAGCCAAGGTTTTCTAGAATTCGACAACTCCCAAATCTCCGCTACAATCTCCTCAGCGAACACGAATAGTTTCTTCACATCTATTCAGCAATTCCAAGGAGATGAATATGAACATTTCGCTTTTGCGTTCTCTTCCACTGGTGCTGTTGCTTTCTTTTTCCGGTTCGTTGCTTGCTCAAGATGATCCCTTCGGTGATAAATCTGCAGATCCATTTGAAAGTGCTTCGTCACGAAACGCTTCATCGACTGTTGAGCAACAAGCGGATGCCAAGAAGCAGATTCAAAAGCTGGAGTCGCAGCTCAAATTGACGCAGCATAAATCGGCTGAAATTGAGCGACAGAATAAGGCTTTAAAGCAGGGACTCAATAGTTCAGAGGAGCGAATCAGCCTTCTCGAAAGTCGCTTGGCAAATCAGTTGGAAATGCACCAAGCAATTATTGAACAACTATTGAATTCCGAAAAAGTCAACGATCAAAAAATCGCGTTGCAACATTTGTCATCCTGCCTGAGCCGCGACGGATTTGGCAAAGACAAAATGTCTTTGGACTTTTTCAAATCCAGTATTCATGACAGGCTTGTGAGCTTGGTTGATTCAGACGACGATTCGGTTCATAGGCTGTCCCTGCGTTCGCTTTTCCTAATCGCTCCCCAGACGACTTTGGAAATGGGCTATCAATTTGGTCCGGTTTGGAAGCCGACTTCTCAAGGCGACACTCCACGAGAGGCCAAAATCTATACGGCGTTCAAAACACATTCTAATATGGAATTCGATGACTCCCCGCTCGACATGATACTGCAGATGTTGGAGGACCAGTATGATTTTGACATCGAAATCGACAAGGATTTAGATCCGCAGATGTTAGAGGGTATTTCAAAAC
>CAYMFZ010000383.1:5823-6065 GCA_964389585.1 uncultured Pirellulaceae bacterium
GTGTAGAACTGGCTGACGGACTCGCCCAAATTCTGGATCAGGCTAACCTAGCCTATCGAGTGATCGACAATCGCATGTTGATCATCAAAAACTCGGACAAGAGATTGAGAGGCGTTGAAACTTACAACGTCCGCGGCTTGCTCACTGAAAAGCTTGATATCGAGTCAATGATTTCGCTGATCAAAGAGACTGACGAATTATCGGTCTCAATCAAAGCAATTGACGAGCACCGAATGGTGGTC
>CAYMFZ010000384.1:0-6062 GCA_964389585.1 uncultured Pirellulaceae bacterium
ACCCAGTCCATTGTTCGTAGCTCATCAAGCATCGCACCACGAATACGTGGAACGCAGTACGTTTCGAACTTGACGCCGCGTTCCATGTCGAACGCATCAATCGCGTCCATCAATCCGAACACGCCTGCCGAGATCAGATCGTCTAGCTCGACTCCATCAGGAAGTCGCTGCCAAATCCGTTCGCCATTGTATTTGACGAGTGGAAAGTAACGTTCCATCAGGCGATTTCTAAGATCTTTGTCTGTGCAGTCAGGCTTATACTGCTTCCAGACTTCAAGAATTTCGTCCGCTTTTTTTGCAACACTGGTCGCCATGCAATCCTCCGTGATTGTTATGCGCGTCCTCGTTCGAAAACGAGGTTGGTTTTTATTGGATAACCCAGCCACCTTGGCCAAGTCATTCATTGTCGTTTTGCAAGACACAAACAAACTGTGTCAAATTCAAATTCAAACTCTGTTTCAACAATTCAAATCAAAACGTGTTTCAATTTGAGAGGACGGTAAATATCAGATTTAGCTTCGCCGCGTCAATGAATAAATTACATGGTTGATGTAAATTTTTGATCGTTTTTTCGCGTTTGTTCCAGCTTCTCTTTTCCAGCCGCGCACGAAAAATTCGTGGGCTTGGATTTGCCGTTATTCGTTTATCGTCACCAAGGACATGATACTTTGACTCAAAATTCAGATTAGCCAACTCAGGTTGCTTGTGCATGTGCTTTCACGAAACCTAATGCTCCTCATCCAAAATGGCGGGTTAACGCTTTTCGTACGAACAATTATGAGTTAGTTAAGATCAAACACTGGCGTTTGTTTGTTAAGTTCTTTAAGTACGGGCAGTAAAAATATGGACGATTGAAGTACGGGCAGCAAAAAGTACGGACAGTAAAACAGTTCTTGATTGGAAGATTTTCAGTAGTGAGCCGTGGGCCGTAAGGCACCGGGCCTGCCACGGTAATGTCTCTCCACTGAAAAGTTGACTCCAACCACACGCGAACCGCCCGGCCGCTTACGCGTCACGGCTCACGAGTATCCAGCAATCCGCTCACGCGTCACGGCTCACAGGTTCGGGCACTAAAACGAATTCAAGTCACCCCAATCCACCCTCCCAGCGAAGCGTTCGGGAGGGCCACTCAAAATCCCAAACCAAAAACACCAATCCAAAATCCCTACGCCGCATTAGCAACCGTATTAATCTGCTCCGGAGTAATCTCACCCACGATTTCAATCGAGGCTCCTTCCGCTTCTCGGCTGCCAAGCACAAACATCTGTTGAGCTTGATCAAACGCTAGCTCCGCAATCACTGGCCGAATAGATTGATCCACCAAAGCAATTGGGCGAACGCCAGAGGCAATCATTTGCCGAGCCGCTTCTTGTATCGCAAACGCTAGACTCTCCACAATCGAACGTGGAAGGCCCAAACGAATCTCGTCTCTATCTCTTTCCCACGCACAGGCAATTCTGTCTTCGAGATCGCGGGAAATCGTAAACACGGGAATCGGTCCGCCTCGATCGTCAATCAAGCCCGACGTGATATGCCGCGAAAGTTGCATGCGAACTTTTTCGGTAAGATCCCAACGGTTAGAAATGGCGGTCGCATTGTCTCCCAAAGTTTCCAGAATCAAATTCAATGGTCGAATTGAAATTCCTTCCGCTACCAACGTTTTTAATACTTGTTGGACTTGTGCAAGCGTCATCAGTTTTGGAATCAATTCTTCTACAACTGCAGGAGAAGATTTCGCGACTTCATCAACAAGCTGCTTGGTCGCGTCTCGCGTTAGTAAATACGAAGCGTTCTCGATCGCGGTCGATTTCAATTGGTCCGCCAAGGCGTCAGCCGCCGTCATCAGATCGTAGCCCGCTTGTTTGGCTGATTCCCAAGCATCTGGCAGAATCCAAAAAGCTGGCGTGTCTGTGAGATGTTCGTCCGCTAATCCGCGAACAACCCCATCTCCAAGCGGCCCAACAGCGCGACCAGAATCGATGGCCAAACAACAATCGGGCTGAACCGCTCCACGTTGTACGATATTTCCTTGAATTCGAATTCGAAATTGATTCGGCGAAAGTTTCATGTTGTCGCGAATTCGAATCTTGGGAAGAATCACGCCCATCTCACTCGCAAGATTTTTGCGGACTTGGGTGATTAAGGCCAAGAGATTACCGCCTTGTCGCGAATCGGCCAATGGAATCAACCCAACACCCAATTCCATCTCGAGGATGTCGTTACTCAAGAGCTTGTCGATTGTGACTTCGGTTGCTTGTGGTTTAGTGGCCGGGCGCTGTTTCGCAGCCGCGATTTTCGCAGTTTCGTTTGATTGAAAAATCAAATACGCACCGGTCAAACATCCCGTTGCGATGATCAGCAATGGAATCTTTGGCAAATCGGTCAGCACCATCAAACCGAGAAAGACAGCGGTAATGATCAAGACGATCGGGCGAGCGAAAATTTGATTCATCGATTCACGCGGCAAATCAGTCTGGCGAGTGCTTCGAGTCACCAACAGCGCTGCAGCCAATGAAATCAATAAAGCTGGTAGTTGACTGGCCAAACCGTCGCCAATCGTAAGCATCGTAAACGTAGAAGTCGCCTCGCCAAATGACATCGAACTGGAAAGTCCAATGGCCAGTCCACCCGCAATGTTGATCAGCGTAATTAAGATTCCAGCAATCGCATCACCACGTACAAATTTGCTCGCACCATCCATGGCTCCATAGAATTCTGCATGAGCCACCGTTTCGCTGCGAAGTTTTTGAGCCTGTCGCGCATCAATCAATCCCGAGTTGAGATCTGCATCAATCGCAAGCTGGCGACCTGGCAGCCCGTCCAACGCGAACCGTGCGGAGACTTCTGAGATGCGAGTAGCCCCTTTAGTGATCACAACGAACTGAATCACGACAATGATCGAGAAAATAACCAAGCCGACAGCGAGGCTGTCACCCGTTACGAATTGTGAAAAGCTTTGGATCACTCCGCCAGCCGCACCTTCATGGTCAATAGCACCGCGTGTCAAAATCAAACGAGTTGTCCCAACGTTTAACGCCAATCGCGCAAGCGTCGTCGCAAGGAGCAGCGATGGGAAAACACTCAATTCCAACGGTGATTTGACGTAAACGGTGCTCAGCAGGATCACGACGGCAACCGAAATGTTGGCGGCCAATAAGATATCCATTAACGCCGGCGGAAGCGGAACGAAAATTACCATCAAGCAGGCAATGATTCCAACGGGAAGCAAAAAGTCAGGAAGGCGTTTTGAAAAATTCATTTTTTCTTATTTGCAAAAGATCCAAAGCCACCGCGTCTCGGCAGACCGGGCCGCGAACGTTAGACAATTCCAGAAAAAGTCTCCAGTCCTTTGTCTACAGCCTGGTAAGTGACAGCACTTTTTGAATTTGGCTTTGCTTTGGTTACCGTCGCGACGTTGAATGATGCCTGCAAAAAATCAGCCTTGCTCAAATCTGAGCGGTTTCTAGAATCCGCATCCCCAAACTGGTGATTGCCATGACGGCAAGTGAAATTAAGGAGTTGAGAATGTTTCGAGCGACATGGAAGTTGCAACTGTTAACAATTGGAATCGTAAGTTCCATCGCGAATGTCTCTCACGGTGACGAGAACGTTGCCGGCGTTATTCAAACCGTCACTAATGCATTCTCTGGTGACATAGACGCTCGAGGCGATTTGATTGCCATGTGCGGCAAGGCAACTTTTGTTCTTGCGATTCTCTTTTGTTGTTACATCGTCGCTTCTTGGGTCGGCAGATTCATTGGCGGGATGGTGACCAAGAAAATTGATGTTACTCTCGGAAAGTTTCTCAACAAAGCCGTTCGCAATTTGATCATGTTGCTCGTGGGTATGATCGCTATCAATAAATATTTCGAGATCGAAATCGCTGGATTTGCCGCAATTATTGCTGCTGCCGGTTTCGCGATTGGAATGGCGCTTCAAGGAACGCTTGGGAATTTTGCCGCCGGCATCATGCTGTTGGCGTTTCGTCCGTTCAAAGTTGACGACTACATCGTCGTGGCAGACACCGAAGGAACGGTTGAAGAGATCGACCTATTTACAACAAGACTCAATTCACTCGACAATCGCCATGTGATTGTTCCCAACGGAGAAATCTTTGGCGCGAAGCTCGAAAACTACACACGGAATCCTGTCCGCCGAGTCGATGTCAATGTCGGAGCGGCTTATGCGGCTGATATTGAAGAAACACGAGCGGCACTTGAGCGTGCCGCAGCAAGAGTGACCACGGCCACTGTTCAAGCCAACGGAGCGATTGACGTTCCGGATCCTCAAGTCTACTTAATGGAGTTGGGCGCATCGTCCGTCGATTGGCAGCTTCGTGTTTGGTGTCACCCCAGAGAATTTTGGGACGTGAGAGAAGCCCTAACTGCAGCCGCGAAAAACGAACTTGATCAGGCTGGCATTTCTATTCCATTCCCTCAAATGGATGTAAACGTTGTCGGAAAGGTCATTACCAAATCGACAACGGTGAATCCTTCGTCAACCGGCCCTTCGCTTTCCGTTCACCGAGCGGCTTAGAGAATCAGCTGAATCTACTTGTGCAGCCAAGATTGAAACTCGTATGGCTTTAATGAGTACGAGTTGAAGTTGAAGTTGAAGTTGAAGTTGAAGATTAAGATTAAGATTAAGAATAAGAATAAGAATAAGAATCGGGGGAGTTGGGAAGAAGATTGTGGCATTTCACTCCGTGAAATAGCGCCAAACCTGATGCGAAGCGAAGGTTTTCGAAACACCTCTTTTCCCAACCAAGAAAACCCAACTTACGCGCCACGCAACCACTAGGCATTAAGCGTACAAGCCCGCAATAATTCGCCCTGCCTCAACGGCGTCGTCTTCCGAGACATGCAAATGAGTTACGGCTCTCACATGCTCGTGACTAAACGGAAACATCCAGACGCCTGCTTCTTTCGCGGCAGCGCAAAAATCGGCGGCAGTCGCGACAGAGGAGTCGACTTTGAACACGACAATGTTCGTCTCAACAGAATCGAGATTCAATTCCAATCCATCTGCCTTTGAGATGGCTTCACCAATCCGTTTGGCATTGGCATGGTCTTGAGCTAATCGCTCAATGTTGTGTTCTAAAGCGTAGAGTGCCGCAGCAGCAATAAAACCTGATTGTCGCATTCCTCCACCAAACAACTTTCGATGCCGGCGCATCGTGTGCATCATCTCTTGAGTTCCAACAAGTGCCGAGCCGACGGGCGCACCAAGTCCCTTGCTAAAGCAAACGCTGATCGTATCGAAATGCTGTGCCCAATCGGCCGCGGAAATTCCCGACGCAACGACCGCGTTGAATAATCTGGCCCCATCTAAATGCGTACGCAACCCGTTATCTCGTGCCCACTTGCAAGTTTCTGCAACCGTGTCGTACGGAAGGACAACGCCACCCCCTTTGTTGTGCGTGTTTTCCAAACAAAATAGCCGGGTTCGAACTGCATGTTCGTTGTCCGGATGAATCGCATTCTGCAGTTGATCCATTTCAATCGAACTGTTGAAGCCTTTGAATGTCCGGGCAACCACGCCGCTGAGTTGCGCAAATCCACCTTGCTCGTAATTGAAGATGTGACATCCAGATTCGCAAATAAGCTCATCACCAGGCGAACAATGAAGTCTAACGGCGACTTGATTGGTCATTGTCCCTGAGGGCATGAACATAGCCGCTTCCTTGCCCAGCATCGAAGCAATCGTTTCTTGAAGTTTAGCAACCGTGGGATCGACATCGATGACGTCGTCGTTGACTTCGGCGTCCATCATGAACTGACGCATGTTGGAGCAGGGTTTGGTAAGCGTGTCGCTGCGAAGGTCGATCATTTTTTGGTGCGGAATTTGGTGCTTAATGGGGGGCAGGATTGGCAGTTATGGGTTGAAAAATTCAAAATCTTGGACTTCAAATCTCAATTCTCAAAATCCAAATCTGAAATCTGAAATCTGAAATCTGAAATCTCAAATCTGAAATCTCAAATCTGAAATCTCCTATCTCGAATCTCCTATCTCGAATCTCTTTAAAACTCTCAGAATTCTGCGAGGCATCGCTCCAGTAACTA
>CAYMFZ010000385.1:0-1747 GCA_964389585.1 uncultured Pirellulaceae bacterium
GGAAGTCCTCAAGGCAACGCTTGCAACCGACGCGGTGATCGGAGCGTTTGCCTCAATTTCGCAACCAGGCACCGCGTACGTTCTACTGCACCATGTCATGGGAACGGCAGGCGGAGCTAGAGGCGTTTGGGGATATGTGGAAGGAGGAATGGGCGCGCTCGCCGATTCAATCGCTAACGTATGTCGGCAGCTTGGCGTAACGATTCACACCGAATGCGAAGTCCAATCGATTAACGTTGTAAACAACAAGACCTCGGGGGTCACGTTGGCCGATGGGCGAACGTTTGATGCCAAAGTTGTTGGCTCAACGGTTGATGCGAACTTAACTTTCAATCGTTTCTTAAAGCCTGATCAACTGCCCGAGACGTTCAGAAGTGCAGTTGACCGAATCGACTATTCATCGGCGACAGCCAAAATCAATTTGGCACTTGCTGAGCCACCGAACTTCACCTGCTTGCCTGGAAACAAAATCGGACCACAACACAACGGCACGATCCATATCGGTGAAACGATTGATGAAATTGAGCGCGGATACGACGACGCGAAGTATGGCGAACCCAGTAAGACTCCGATCGTTGAGATCACGATTCCAACCAGCGTCGACAAAACAATCGCACCTGAGGGCAAGCACATCATGTCAATGTTTGTTCAATACGCGCCCTATAAACTGAAAGACGGATTGAATTGGGATAACATCAAAGAGTCTTTCGCCGATCGTTGCGTCGAGAGATTAGCCGAATACGCACCAAACATTCCCGGCGTCATCGAACATCGCCAAGTTCTCAGTCCAGTCGACATCGAGCGTGTGTACGGGCTGACAGGTGGAAATATTTTCCAAGGCTCGATGAATTTGAATCAGTTGCACATGATGCGTCCGATTGCGGGTTGGGCGGATCACCGGACACCTATCAAGGGACTGTACCTTTGCGGCGCCGCGAGTCACCCCGGCGGAGGCGTGATGGGCGCCTGCGGAAAGAATTCGGCTGAAGAGATCTTACGTGACGGTTTCTTTTAAGGCTGTTGAACTTGACTGAAATTGCTTGAATGAAACTGTTGATTGAATTGAATGCGGAAGCCCAGCGGTTCTTCAGACGTGAGCCGCGACGCGTAAGCGGCCGGGTGCGTAAACCCCGGCACTCGCGTCCCATCGGCTCAGGTAGTGAACTGGTCAAGCCAGCTTTACCAGTCCACTAGCCAAAGTTGCTTGGTCGAATTTGGCCGCTTTGCCCGGTTCGAGTATGCAATCAGCGAACTCTGTATCTATTGTGTATCAATTGGATTGGCCGAATTCCGCATGATGATTCATTCAGCCTACGAAACAAATTCAGCCTTAAACCTATTGGTTTTGCTGAGTGAAAAAGAAATCCATCGAGAAAACTTCTTTTTCTTTCCCGTTTTGAATCCCAAATTTTGTCTTTGTAATTGAACAGTCTAATATGCCTTCCCAACTGAACAAGAAGATGATTGTTGAAGCGCAAAATGGTGACGCAGCCGCTCAACAAGAATTGATTACCCACTGCACCCCATTGATAGAACGCGAATGTGAGAAGCTAGGCCTTGCACGCGTCCCCGCGATTACCGTTTCCGATCTGACGCAAGAAGTGAAGATTCACATTATTTCGAAATTGGGTTCGTTCGCTGGGGAAAAAACCCCGGCACCCGTTGCCACGTTTAAAAGCTGGGCCAGCGTTGTTACTCGAAATTTTTTACTGAACTTTATCCAAAAACAACAGAGATCCCCAAACGC
>CAYMFZ010000385.1:1757-6059 GCA_964389585.1 uncultured Pirellulaceae bacterium
AAGTTCGCCGTTGATTATCGAAGACACCAAAATGGAACCGATCAGCGCGAATTTGCGAAAGCAAGAAGATGCAAATCTCGTCCGCGATGCGATTGAAAAAATTCTCGATGAAGACTCACGATCAATTCTCAGAATGAAAATTGTTCAAGGCACATCTTTTGTAGACATTGCCAAGCAACTTGATATGTCAGTGGATCAGGTTCGCTACCGTTACCAACAAGCGCTGACAAAACTCAAAACTCACCTTCATTTCTAACCCGATTTAAAAAGGCTAATTATGAGCGACAAATGTGATAACGACGTATTCACGTACCCACCGTCTTCTGTTTACTTTCACCCCATGGAGAAAGAACGCTTCGTTGCAGTTTGGGAATTAAAAGACGGAGGCTTACGATTGGAATCTAACCTAGACCTGAAGGAAGCAGAAAAAGTCATTAGCTCAAAGCCCGCGGTTTTTGCTCGCATGCCCCCATGCTCCTACGGTGTGTTGGAAATTCGGATTAAAAACAAAGCGAAAAAGAAGCCACCAAAATTCGTTTTTGACTTTAAGCTTTCAAATGCCATGGAAGTTGCCGGCAACGACGACAGAAAGTCTTTTTCCGAGGCCTTTTCTACGGATTCAGGCAGTGACGCAGTCGAGTGTCCCGAAAATTCTGGACAATTGCACTTCATCGACTGTCCCGCTGGTCAACATGGCGTTTGCCAAGATGGTACCGTCGGGTGTGCGCCCCTCTTGGCAAATTAATGAATCGCATCAAAAGGACGCTAGGTAATGTCAGACGAAAGCGAATTTGACGACCCCGATTTGCAGTCCAAATTTGATCGGTTATGCGCCGAGTTGGCGAGAAGGATTGCTTGCCCCAATTGCGGCCAAGGCATTCAAATTGTCGAAGAGGTTGACGAAGCCACATGCAACAGTTGTGGAAGTTCGATCGAAGTCAGACAGGAGGACGAGAGTCGGGCCACCGCTTTTGAAGAAAGTCCTCAGACAATTGGTAGATTTGAAATTCTAAGGCAGCTTGGTCGAGGTGCCTTTGGTGTCGTCTTTCTCGCGAGGGACCCAAGCCTAAACCGTACGGTGGCGTTAAAAATCCCAAGGCAAGGCTTCTTTCTGTCACAAGAAGAGGAGCAAAGGTTCTTTCGCGAAGCTCAAAGCGCCGCCCGACTTCGTCACGAAAATATCGTTCGCGTCCATGAAGTTTCAATCTTAAAAAGCCGCCCGTTTATCGTTAGCGAATTCATCAAAGGTGTAACGCTTGCAGATATCGCATCAGCAAAAACGTTAGATTTTCGAGGCATCGCTTCAATGATGGTTCAAGTGTCGGATGCCGTTGAGCACGCTCACGACCATGGTGTTCTCCATCGCGACATCAAGCCTAGTAACATTCTCGTCGACCACGAACGCAAACCCTACGTGACTGATTTTGGATTAGCGAGATCGGAAGACACCGACATTACGATGACGATGGACGGCGCGATTCTGGGTACACCAGCTTTCATGTCTCCCGAACAGGCGATGGGGCAACAAGAACTCGTCGACTATCAGAGCGATGTCTATTCGTTGGGAGTGGTGCTCTACAAGCTTCTATGTCACGAACTTCCTTTCGCAGGAAGTCGTCGCATGATGCTTCATCAAGTCGTCAACAAAGAACCCGTTTGCCCCACAAAGTTCAACCGAAAGATCCCTCGCGACTTGGAAACGATCACGCTAAAGGCGATCGCAAGAGAAAAATCCAAACGATACGGATCTGCCCGTGAACTGAAACAAGAGCTTCAACAATGGCTTGATGGAAAACCGATCAAGGCTCGACCAGCAGGGTGGCTCGAACGTACACAGCAATGGTGCAAACGCAATCCACAAGAAGCGGCAATCGTTGGACTCGTTTCGACGTTCCTGCTGCTCTTTTCAATCTTTTTTTGGTGGAAGTATTTAACAGAATCGGATCTGCGATCTGTAGCCGACAAGAACGCGGTTCGGGCGAATCTCAGCAAAGCCGAAAGTGATGATCGGCTGTATCAAATTTATCACCAAAACGGATTTGACGCGCTCGACGACAATCTAAAAATCAAATCGGCATTTTGGTTTGGTCGCGCGCTTGAACTTAAAGACGAACCAGAAATGCGTTTGAGATGCGGAATGGTTCTTGACCAGGCCCCTAAACTAGCCGGAGTATTTCCAACAAGCGATCAAGTCGCATCCACTGAATACAGCGCGGATGGAAAATTCATCGCGATTGGAACCAAAGCAGGCAACGTTCGTGTCTATGACGCAGTCGAGAATTCGCTGGTGATTGACGTGAACAATGAAGGAGTTGCCAACTACAAATTGCTTTTTTTGAACGAAGGAAATTGGATCGCTTTCCGATCCAGTTCATCAAGCGTCAAGATTTGGGATTTAAACAATGACAAGGTAGTCGACGAAATTTTTATGGACTCAACCATCTCCGGCATCGACGCTTCGCCCGATGGCAGCCGATTACTAATTGCGGAACAAAGTGAGAAACTAAGACTCTGGGATGTCAGCCAGAAAAAAGTCGTTAAAGAAAAATTCTTTGAAAATTTGCAAATCGGAATTACCAAACTTGCCACCGAAAACCGGTTGTTGGTCGCGACGCGAAAGCCACGCAGCCCGGACACGGTTCTTCGCCTGATTGACCTCACAAATGATCGAGAGATTTCAACGGCGGAGTTCAAGACTCAATTATTCCTTGACGTCTCAAGCGATCTGACCCGATTCTTGTCAGTAAATTTGCAGAATCAAATTAACGTGTTTCAACTCTCTGATGGTCAACCAATTGGAAAGCCGATTGAATCCAACAATGACTTAAGGGATGTTCGCTTCAGCGATGATGGCAAGCATGTAATGGGAATTGTCGATTATCGCATGTATCGAAAGTGGGAAATTGAATCTGGTCAGGTGGTGGGCCCCGGCATCTTTTTTGACGAACTAATAAAAAATGCGACTCTCAATAAGTCGCGAACTTTATTGGCTGTGACTGGCAACACAGGGCAAGTTCGGTTTTACAGTGAATCCAAAGGAATCGAAGTCGGCAGCCGACTTGATCAGCTTGCCAATCCCTCGGTGATTGCTTTCCACCCTAAACTCGACCAGATCGCGATTGAAAACATAGACCGTGTTGTTCGCGTTTGGGATTTGGCAGCGACTCAATCAGATCACATAAGGTTGAAACACGACAAAGCTGTCCGAGAGGGAATCTTCATTCCGAACTCGGACACCTGCGTGACATCGAGCATGGATGGCGGTGCCTACATTTGGTCTACGGGGCAAGGCGAAAAGATTAAAACCATGAAGCACGATGGGCCTGTTCTTGAAATGGAACTGAGCCCAGATGGCAAAACAATTGCGACCATTAGTTCTGACAAGACCGCTCGACTGTGGTCAGAAACAGGCAACGCCATAGGCAATCCACTGCCTCATCCGGGTTCTGTTGTCGCTTTGGCATTCTCTGCCGATGGCCAGCGACTAGTCACTGGGTGTAAAGATGGAAGCATCCATTGCTGGTCAACTGAACAGTCAGTTGAGGTCAAAGCCCCCGTCCCAATCTACAGCGTTAAGCATGGCGACAATGAGATTCGCAAAGTCAAAGTTTCGAATGACAATCAAACTTTTGCATCTGGCGCCTTCGATGGAGGCATTAAGATCTGGAATTTGGAAGATGGAAAACCAGCCGGCAAAAGCCTGCTTCATCCAATAAATTTTTCAGATTTTGTTTTCGCCAATGAAGACAAAACTTTGGTTTCGGTCGGCGGCACGAAACTAGTTTGCTCAGAGACATCCACAAGCAACCGGCAGCAAACTCTTACATTGAATGGAGGCATCATCCACATTCACCGCTTTGAAAGTTCTGGCATCGAGAACTTTCTGACCAGTGACTATTCAGGGAGCGCGCATCAGTTTGCAATGCTCAACTCTCAGCTTGAAAAAACATCAGCATACCAACACCCCTTGCTCTCCCGAATTGGATTTTCACAATCATCCAAGGACGGGAAATTGATTCTTTCTGCTGGTGGAACCATCTCAGGCGATTCGTCGAGACGAAATAGGGGCGCCGTTGCAATCTGGAGCTCAACTGACGGAATGATCTTGGGACCTCCGATCGAAAACAAAATGTACGTTCGTCGGGCACGACTGGATCAAGACAAAAAACTGGTTTTGTCGTCGGGAATGGACGGAATTGCAAAACTCATCAAGCTGAACTCAATTCCGGGTAACGTCGAAGATTTGCTACGACTCCTTGATGTCTACTATCCAAGTGCAGGTGATAATCCATCTTTGATGGA
>CAYMFZ010000386.1:0-6037 GCA_964389585.1 uncultured Pirellulaceae bacterium
CTCACGAGGAATCAAGCCAGTCTGTTTCAAGACATTGGAGTAGGCTGCCCGTTGAGATTCGCTGGGCGGAGAGTAGTTGGTCATATTGATGACCGGCGGCACGAGACCTGCGAATTCCGAGTCTGATGTCAGCGAAGGATTAGAATTCGCCGCGGCAACTTTGATTTCAGAATTGGCGGGAGCGTCTGATTTGGCAACCTGTTTTTCCAAACCAGAGTTCTTTGAGAGCCTTTCAATCGTGATAACTTTTTCGAGACCTTTGAAAACTTCGAACTTGTTTTCTGAAACTGTGTACTTTTCCTCCATTGGCTGTGGCAATTTGATTTGCCACATGCCGATGCGAACCTTTGTGTTCTGATTGACTTCAACCGCGATTGGTTCGGTGGATTGCCCGTCAACAATGCGTTCGATTTCAATCGGAATATCGTCGGCACATTCAATACGAATCGATGTGCCATCTCGGTTGTTCAAGAGAATAACGATACTGAATATCACAAGTAGGATTGGGGCGAGTGCAAGCCACCATTTGCTGATCCTACCGGGGGGAGTAAAAGAGTCTTTGGGTTCGGCGCGACTAGCGAGGGCTCGTTGCGTGATCTCCGTCGATGTGTTTGGGAAGTGGTTGGATTGTATTTCCCGAAGGCGCCGAACGACCTCTTGGGCGGCTTGCGGTCGTTTCGAACCGTCTTTGCGCAGCATTGTTGCAACCAGCTCATCTAGTTCTGGTGGGATGTCTGGTCGTACGTGCCGAATTGGCTTCGGAGTTTGAGATGCAATGGCGAAGATTCGAGCTTGAGGTGTTAAGTCGACTCCTTCCATGCACGCGGTTGTCCCACAAAGCAACTTGTAGATCGTCGCTCCCCAACTATAAATGTCCGACTGTTCATTGGCAGAATGGCTGTCTCGGACTTGTTCTGGAGCCATGTAGTCAAGCGTTCCCATCGCTCGACCCGTTTCAGTCAGCGATAGCTCGGTTTTCAATGTGCCTTTTTCAGGCGTGATTAGTCGTGCCAATCCGAAGTCAAGAATCTTGACGCATCCTTCCTTATCCAGCATCAAGTTGGATGGTTTCAAATCTCGATGAATGATCCCTTGCTGATGGGCTTCGACAAGTCCTTTTCCAACATCAATCATCATCGACACTACAAGTTTTGTGTCCGTCGGTTTGTCTTGCTCGATCAACCAGGCGTCAAGAGACAGGCCGTCGATATGTTCCATGATCAGAAAAGCGACGCCTCCAACTTCACCAGCATCAGAGATGCTTGCGATATTGGGATGCTTGAGTTTACCTGCGATTTTCATCTCACGGCTAAACCGAACTTTCAATTCTTGGCGGTGAAGAATCGAGGGGTGAAGTCGCTTCAAGGCAACGATGCGATCTAATTTTGTATGCCTAGCGAGCCAAACTTCGCCCATGCCGCCGCGCCCAATTTGTTCCAGCAGTTCGTAGTTGCCAATCGACGAGGACGAGTTGGTTCCAATTCGGCTGATCCCTCGCCGAATTAATTCCGTGCAACCTTGCTCCAAAAGAGTTTCCCTTTCAGATTCAAATTGCGAAAAGCGACGTAGATGATCTTCAAGTCTCATGGTTTGTTCAACGTTCAAGGATTGCTGAAGGACTGTGGAGGCTTCTGGTAATGAAACGAAGCCTTGTTACGCGAACGGTAAACAATTGAAGTTTGCTGAAAAACTAAGGATTTCTCGTCAAGTTTGCATCCAATCAGGAATCAATGTCGACAAATTCTTGCAGTACTACTTTCAAACGGTTTTTAATCCGATTTGCGGCTTGGCGAACCGCTCCATCGGTCATTTCAAGCTCAGCCGCAACGTCTTTGGACGGTCGTTGTTGAATCGTTATCGCATAAAAAGCACGCCAGTTTTTCGGTTGAAAGGTAGGTTGTAGTTCCTGCAAAGCGGCTTGGATCGCGATTGAGTCGTCGTCGTCAGTCAATTCGAAATGATCGATTCCGATCTGTTGATCCCAATTTTCTGGGGCGCGTTCAATCAGCGCGTGAAACACGGATCCACCTACCGGGTCAATTTGTTTGTTCTTCTTACGTACAAAGTCAATGAAGACAGAGCGAATCACTGAAGGCAACCAGTAGCGGAGTTTCAGCTTCTTCCCGTCTCGGACGAAATTTTTTAGCTGATCGTCAACTTTGAGCAACACATCTTGCCCAACATCTCGAGCGTCCTCTTCGTTCAAATCTTTTCGAAGAATTCGATAAATCATCGGCCCGAAAATTCGTACGAATCTCTCCCAAGCGGCCGGATCTCCTGCTCGCAAACCGTCCAGCATGCTTATTGAAGTCGGTACTTTCGGAAAAAGCCCATCCCGGTCTTCGGGTTGCTCAGACCGCTCAGCGGACAGTTGGCTAAAAGTCTTATTCGGATCGAGCGAATCTGTCATCAAATTGGGTGTGTAGGAGGGGACTGAAGGCATCTTGAGGAGAATTCTCAGTAATTCGTTCAATCTAGTTTGCCAACTGGGACTCGTCAATTTGTCCATGTAAACAACGAATTTCGCTTGGAAGTGGCCATTAAAAAATCAAGATAAATCCATGGCTTGCATTACAAACTAAAGAAAGCATAGCCAGCTTCGTAGCTTTTTTGAAAATTTAGAGCTGTCGCGTAACAGACTCCCGTTTCAACCCATAACGACGTGGGTTTGTGGTTGTCGCATGGCAACAACACGTCGACGGAAAATGATCAGGAGAAAGCTATGAAATTCAAAGACATGACAGTGAAAATCGCGATGGGGTTCGCGATGGTTTGCGCACTTACAACGACAGCACCTGCAGGGGAGACGACGTTCGACCAAACGGTTTCCGTGCGTCGAATTGGCAATGAGTTGATCATTACCGGCACCGACTATGACGACACCGTCTACTACGGGCTCAGTTACGACAGGAATCGGATTCAGATTTCCTATCAAGTTTCACAAGGAGCCAATCCACGGGACTACGCTCGCTGGGTGGAGCGGTTGGAGTTTCCAATTGAAGGCAGTGTTGCTGACGGTGGTATCATGAAAATCAGGTTCTTTGGTGGGATTGGAAACGACTCTTTTCGACCTACTCCCGACGGCAGTCGCATCGATCTTCAGATCGATACCAAGTTTTTCTTTCACTCCGAATTTCCGCCCTGTGAGTTGTATGGAGACAAAGGACGCGACTACCTGGTTGGAAGTAGCTACGACGACATTGTTGTCGGCGGCGATGGGAACGATACGCTTTTCGGTGGCTATGGAAGTGATTTGATCTTTGGTGGAATCAATCGTGATGATATCCATGGTGGTGCAGGCTACGACATCACTTGCAGAGATTTTGCGGACACAGACGTGCCAGATGCGGTCGAACAATTTATTGGTGATGGTCGAACCGATTGCTTTGCGTCGATCGCTCATGTCAACGAGATCTATGGTGACTGGGATGGCAACGATGTCGTTGACCGTGGCTACTTTCTACAAGAACTCCACTTGTTCTTTATTCCCAACGCACCAATGGGAGCGTTCGTTGATTTTGGATTGACTGGTGATTGGGCAATCGCCGGGGATTGGGATGGAGATGGTTACGACACGCCCGGTGTATTTCGAGGTGGAGTGTTTTACCTAGATGTTGGTCTTCCCGGTTGGCAAGGCATTGATCCTAAAGAGCTTGGGATTCCTTTCGGGCTACCAGGCGACTTTCCAGTCGTTGGCGATTTCGACAGAAAAGGCAGAGACCGTGTTGGTGTGTATCGGCATGGTCAGTATCACGTAGATGTCGACGGAGACGGTTTTCCCGCAGCACCTGCGACTCCGAATCGACTTGAGTTTCCGGGGGTTCAGTTTGGCGGATTTGCAGGCGACTTGCCAATCATCGGAGACTGGAATGGCGACGGAATAGATGACTCTGGTATCTATCGGACTGGGAACCGCGCGACAGGGTCTGCGTTCTGGGTGCTTGATGATCCGGAAAGAGGTTGGCAGGGAGCCCGTGAACAGTTTGAGATGTTCGGACTTCCTTTGGAGCGGCCGGTCGTGTGCGACTACAACAAAGACGGACGGGATGACTTGGTGTCAGTGTCTAAAAACGGGAGGTGGAGAGTCCAGCTACTTGGTCAGTAATTCTACTAGCTGAGAGAAATGTCAGTTGGATTGAATAGATGCCTCGCAATGAGCGAGGCATCTTTTTTAGGTGATATCGTTTTGTACTTAAGACTTAAAAGCTTGGCGTTTCCTCGTTTTGAGAGCCAATATCAATTGAAAACTAACACACCCACAATCGGTATTACAAGTAGCAGGAATAACAACCCAAGCGCGAAATAGCACGGCCAAAGCACCCGTTTTTCCAGCCAATTGCCTGAGCCTTTGATTGTTACGCGTGCCCATTCCAACGCTTGAACAATCGAATTGTGATTGGCAGACGTGTGTGACATTTCTTTTACGACGAACAATTCCATCGATCCTTTGGACTCTTCGCTTGCCATCTTGGTTGCAACGAAGCGGGCGACAGTTTTTAACATTCGATCGACCGTTAGGCTGTAGATCCAAAATATCGGCTGCCCAAAAAATCCCAGTGTTTCCTAGAAGACCCGCCTGAATACCGGCATGAAGACATGAGCGTACACGGCACCAACTAGCTTTTCCATCGGAGGTAATTTGGCAGCACCCTCGTTCAACTGCTGATAGTCTTCGACCACCTTAACCGTCGTCGCAAGGAGTAGGTCGACAATTTGCGTCAAGCTAGAAAAGCTGCGTTTGATGAATAACACGACCCAAAGAGAGACGCCGAAGACGATACTTGCGGGAATTCCATAAGCCTCAGTCAGCAAAAGTGGGAGCCCACTTTGGTTGTCGATTTTCAATGACAAATAAATCACCGAAATCGCGATCAAGACGCAAACAAAAACAATACCCACCAGTTTTAGCAATGACCTTGGTAGGCTAAGAAGATTAATTAACAGGTCGGCAAGTTTCGTTGTCCGGTACTTCGAGAAATCAAGTTCTTCGATGTTTTCGACGGTCTTTTTTTCATTCATGCGTGGCTAAATCTATCTTGACCGAGTTCTAGTTGTTTTGAATAAAGCAATGCAATTCAAACTAAGTTACTTAAAGCGATTCTGCCACAGTAGCTTCGCTTTTTCTCATTCAGGTTGAATGTTACTTCCTATCCCATCAGTCCGTCATCGAAACCTGTCTTTAGGAACTTCTCGACGCCCTTAACAGCGGCCTGCTTAGCAACTTCGGTATTGAGGTACTTTGGTTCGGGTCGAATGTTGACGCGGCCCAGATCGAGTCGATCGGAATCCCAACACGCCCCAATTGTTACATCGGGATGATGTTGTTGGTCGGTGTGCCAAGTGCAGGCATAGTGAAGTTTTTCGAATGCCTCGTCGCTTAAATCAAACCACTTGCCGCGAAGTTCCTTTGCGTATTCGGCGCCGCGGGCTCCATGCTCCGGGTCATGTCCATCGTTCTCTCGGCGACTGTCGTGAAACAAGGCGAACAGTTTGACCACCGTTGGATCGGCGCCGCTTTGGGCGGCGCTCCTCAGTCCAAAATTGAGGCCGCGTTGCCAATGTTTGGGTACGTGAAGTCCGTTTTTTCCTCCGTGCGCTTGCGCCGCCACGTGTTCCCAAAGTGCTTCAAAACTCCAATTCGGTTCCGAGGTCATCGCATCCTTTCAAATGGTGTTGCTTTGTTCAGATCAATTCGTTGGGATTAATTGTTTGATTTATTTAGTCTGCGTGTTCTCTCGAACGGGAAACCAATGTTAGTAACGTTTCGATACTCGGACGATCGTGTGGCTGACAACTGACATGATGCAGGCGTATGATTCCCGCCGGATCGACAACGACATCACCTCCCATTTGACGAAGGTCGCGGCCCGGTTGGCCCGGAAACCATCCACGAAGAATCAGGGTGACATACCGAAAGATTGCCAGCGGGTTTGAAATGGACCACCAACTGCCTCGCTCCATTTGATACGCTCGGTAAAGTTCTCGATTGGTGTCGAGCAATAACGGCCAATTCAAATTCGTGTCTTGAGCATAAGAT
>CAYMFZ010000387.1:0-6029 GCA_964389585.1 uncultured Pirellulaceae bacterium
GAGAAACGCCACATCGGATGCCGTCGATCAACGTTCGTTCGACTTGTTGATTGGATGTGATGGTGCCGGCTCTCGAACGCGCCGGGCGTTGATGCCGATCAATGGTGGAGAATCGACTTCTGAATTTTTGGACCATGACTACAAAGAGTTGGAAATTCCGGCTGGAAAATTAGACGGAACTGGACAACCAGTCTTTCAAGTCGAACGGGAGGCACTTCACATTTGGCCGCGCGGAAATTTCATGCTGATTGCACTTCCCAATCAAGACGGAAGTTTCACGGTGACTTTGTTTATGCCAAAGGTTGGCGAGAACAGTTTCGAAAGTTTGAAAGATCGAAAAACGCTTCATGAATTTTTCGAAAAGCACTTTCCCACCGCGCTCGCGTTAATTCCTGATTTAGAAAACGACTTTTTTGCAAACGCCCAAGGGAGACTCGGGACCGTTCGCTGTTCGCCTTGGTTTTTTCAGGACAAGGCGTTGATTATGGGCGACGCCTCACATGCGATCGTTCCGTTTCACGGCCAAGGAATGAATTCAGGGTTTGAAGATTGCAGTGAACTTATTCGGCTACTTGATCGCTTCGACGACGATTGGTCGAAAGTGTTGCCTGAGTTCGATCGAACACGCCGTCCAAATGCGCATGCGATCGCAGAAATGGCTTTGGAGAATTACGTCGAAATGCGATCGAGTGTCGCCGATCCAAAATTTCAACTTAAGAAGGAAATCGGATTCGAACTTGAGAAGCGATTCCCGGAACGGTTCGTGCCGCGATATTCAATGGTCATGTTTCATTTGGTGCCGTACGCGGAATGTTTTGAACGGGGTGAAATTCAAAAGCAAATTCTCAGTGAGCTTTCTGCGGAGGTTGAAACGATCGACAAAGTTGATTTCGGGAAAGCTAAAATGATGATAGAAGAGCGATTGTCAGAGATTGAATTTGAAATCAATTAAACCATCGACACTATTTTCGTAATTCGCGTGTCAGATTACTGTAAGCATCTCGCATTTTTTCATTCTTAAACGGGCGGAGATCAGGAACTGACAACCCGTTGATCGCATCGAACGCTCGGCGACTAACCGCCATCAACGCTGCCACGTCTTTTGAAAGGGCAACTGTTTTGTAAGTGTTGGCGGCGGTGAGAATGTTCTTTTTCGTTTCCAAGTTTGCCATCATCATTTGATGTTTTTGATGAGCCAATCCTTCTTTGTAAAACACGGCTGCATCATAAGTCAGTTGATTGCTTTCAATGTTGTTCTCAAGAACGCTTCGATCGCCGCCAAGTTCGATGGCGCGTTTCGCTTCCTTGATGTTGGCTCTAGCCTTCTCAGAAAACTCGTCCAATTTTGGATAGTACTCATTGTCGACGTTCTCAACGAACTTTTCTTGCAAGCGAGAAACGGTTTTCAAAAGCATTAGATAGACGCCGTAGTATTTCTTGGCGGCTTCTAAATCTTCACCCGATTCATTGGTCAAACGCTCGAGCTCGGCCGCGAAGTTCTTGGCGTTGTCGAAGATGATCGATACGCGAACAAACTCATCGCCAGTGATCGATTCGAGCAGGTTATCAATGCTTTCAGGATCAAGCTTCATTCCGATTCGATTGAGATCACGGACCAATTGCTGTTTCGCAACGGTGATATTGTGCTCCGCCTCGATGATGTCTTCTTTGCCCGTTTGGATTTTCTTGTCGTATCCGGACTTGGTCGTGATCAAAGGGTTGTAAGTTTTATCGGGAGCCGAGATTCGCTTTCGTTGGAAAACGGTAATGTCACGGCGCGTGTCAGAGATTTTCTGCCGCATATCTGCGATTAACTGACGGCGATCACTGATGCTTGAGATGCCTAACGCTTCACCAGCAACGTCGAGGTAACCTTCGACTTTGCGCTCTTGCGATTCCTTGGTGCGGGAAAGGAAGTCATAAAAGCGAAGATCGTCTTCTTCTGGGCGTTCTTGGGCGTCGTCAAAGAGTTTAAGCGCATCATCGAGTGCTCCATGAGCATCTTCAAAGAATCGTTGCACGTCTTCTTGTTCCTGAGCCCGCACTTCATCGGTTTGTGAGTGAACGATTCCCAGGTTGGGAAGTGTCAGCGAGAAAGCCAACGCGAAAATTGAGCAAATTGATTTTAGATTCAATGGCTGCATGAAATTGCCTTGAATGGAGTGGTTGATTTTGTTCTGGCTAATCTTAACGACGTTTATTTCAATCGGCAAAAGCGGGGCACGAAGGTTGCGAAATAACCGTTGTATTACTTCATGTATTCGTTTGAGCTGTGAATTAATTGGGCTCGCTTTTGTGCTAATTTGGACAATTGTGCGGGAAAAGGATGTTTTAGTAGAGGTTGTGACGTGGACGGATAATTCGAGCAGGCAAAAAACAAACCAACCTTCGGCAATCTTTTGCTTCGCAACGGCGGCATAGTGGCGCTCTGGCCAACGCTTGCGGGGTGATTCAAGAGTCGTTTGATGAATGGATGGAAGAGTCGGCGTCATGATCTGTCTCGACGTAGATTCCGTTCCCATCCGGGTTTGAGTCCCACAGGGAATCGTCGGAACCAATAACAATCGCCTCCGCGTGACCGGCATGGCTTGAGTACCAACCGTTGGTAAGGTTGGTTACTGGTATGTCTTGAGTGTCAACGGTTAGGACAGCTCATACTGGTACAGCTTGATACTGGTGTGTCTTGAGTGCCAACGGCACGGCAGGTGATAGCCATGAACGCAAGTCCATGGTTTTTGGTTTGTCTTTGATTGTAGAACAGTTGTCCTCAACTGTTCCGCGAATGAAGAGTAGGAGTAGGAGTAGGAGTAGGATTAGGATTAGGATTAGGAGTAGGAGTAGGAGTAGGAGTAGGAGTAAGATCAAGATTAAGATCAAGAATTGTTGTTGCTTCGCATCAACAAAAAAACGACCGCAGGCTTTTACACCTGCGGTCGGTCCAATCGCCCTCGTCTCTCTACGTCGGCTTTACGGCGGACGTGTTGAGGGACATGAGGTATCTTCTTTGGCACGGTTTCATTGATCGAAATTTCGACAATCAAAACTCGATGCCGTTTGGATTAAGGAACGAATGCCGCACCTGTCGTAATCAATGCCTGACGTCGAGCACCACTCAAGCTGAATGGGACTGGATCTTTCAACCAAGGAGCACAGTTGCCTGGTCGGTAAAATCCAAGTGCATACTGGCACTCGTTAGCCGGCGTGATTGCCGATTGATAAGGCACGGTGATCAGGCTGACAAAGAAATGCCCGACCGACTGAATCGGTTGTGTGAACGGTCCGTGTGAATGGCCGTATCGCTCAAGCTGAATATTCTCAAAGAACAACGGCTTGTGGCACAACGAAGAAGCCTTCCAAGTATAAGTCTGTGGGATCCAGTTTCGGAAAGCTCCACCTTCGTTACCAACGCTACACAAAGTTGGCAGCCGCCAGTACTCAGAGATCGCAGCCCAATCACCATCGCTCAGTTTCGCATAAGGAATCTTCTGTCGTCCATTGACGCCTTCGATGATGACGTAGCCTCGGCGAAGATCGACCATGGTCCCATCGGCGACAACGTTGCCGCTGCGATCCGTCCAAGATCTTGAGATCGCCGTAAACTGATTTCGGTTTGGACTTGCGAGTGGACTCAGGTCCAAGGAGATATCGCGAATCGACCCGGTCAGCAACTCTGCTCGGAATTCATCACACGTTTTCTCAGTTGGCTTGTTGCGATCCATTTCATCTTCGTCGTCGTCGAGACCGTCGTCCATCGAGTCCTCATCATCCATGATGGATTGCTTTTCTTCGTCATCGACGCCGCTATCTCGAAGTTCTTCTTCTAACTGCCTGTCGAGCTCCTTCATGCCTTCTTCAATTCGAGAGGATGCATCGTCTTGCTCAAGTTCTCGCAAGCGGTTCTCTAACTCATCATCAGCCTTTTGCAATTCATCTGGCATCTGAGAGCCGAATTGGCCACCGAGGCTCGACGTGTCTTCTGTTGGCGGTTGCCGCGAAGGAGCAGATCCGAATTGGGAGTCTTCTTGAGGTTGATCCTGACCACGATTCGAAAGGACAGAAATCTGCCGCATCGGCGGTTGAGTAATCTCCGGCTCTTGAGGGCGGCGTGTTTGAAGACGATCTGTTTGAGGACGACTCATTTGAGCCGTTTCGAAAGATCGGCCAGAATCGAACGATCGAGTCGGAACATCCGTTGCTTCGAATTGGACCTGAGCAGGAACCTCTGATCGTTGCATTTGAGTCTGAGGATAACTTGCACGTGGCGAACGCATTGTCGGAGATTGGCTCATTTGAGGAAGCGTCATCGACTGGTGATCGTTAAACGGATCCTGAACTGGTTCCACCATCGCGACTTGCTGGACTGGTCGTCGACGTGGAGCGGTGGCAGGAATTCTTTGTTGCATCTCGAAAGCCTGTTGAACTTCGAGATCGCGTCGAATCTTGTTCGATCGTGCCAATCTCATCGCTTCTAAATTTTGTGCATTCGCTCGGTTAGCTTGAGTCGCACGATCGACTTCTGGTCGGTACAACGGCTGACGAGGCTTGCGTTGAGGTGCGTAATTTCGAGGTTGTTGTTGAGTTTGAGGCTGTCGAGATTGAGGAGAGCGCGATTGAGCCAATTGAGCTGAACCTAAATTTGCAGAGCGGAAAATGCCTCGCTCTTGTTGAACAGCGGTAGATTGAGGCGAACTTGAGGATCCACTGATTCCACGATATTGAGGCTTCGAAAGCAGGCTGGCGATTCGATCCTGAAGTCCGACCGAGTCGTTTCCGTCAATGATGTAAGCCGGAGGTGCAACACGCGGAGGAGTGTAAGTCGGCTGTTGTGCGGCACGCGACGGAGCCGTTTGCGGACGCGGAGCACGGCGTACAGGTTGCGCGGCGAGTTGATTTCCCGCTGGCGAATTGTTTCCATATCGCACAGGCTCTTGATACGAAGTCTGTTGTAGAACGCCGGAACCAATTGGCTCGTTCGTTTGGCGGCGAGCAATTTGAGGCTCGGATCGAATCGCTTCACGTTGAATTCTGGGTTGGTCGCCGAAACTTGCGACGGCTGGTTGCGTCTGAGGAGCCACGTGGACCGGTGGAACAAAAGTGCTTGGGCGATTCGACTGATCCGTTTGATTCGGACGAGGGATTCGCTTGAAAGCTGGAGCAGTCAAAGTGTTTTGAGGCTGCCTCTGAGATTGAGGCTGCGATTGAGGCTGCGATTGAGTGGGTTGATAAGAAGCAGTTTGCCCACTGTAAGCGGCGGCGGCTTGCGAATCCTTTTGTTGCTTCAGGTAGAACTCGTATTCCTGATGAGCCAACTCACGCTGGTAAGCCTGTTGGGCTTCGTACGCTTTTTGAGCGAAATCATCGGTCGCGCCCTGTTCTCGCCGAGCCCGTTCCATTTGAGCTTTCAAAGCCTCGGAGTGTTCGACCCGAGATTGAAAAGCGGCCTGTTGGAAAGCTGACGATTGTTGAATCGCAGCGGGACTTGGAAGTCTTGGCTCTTGAAACTGTTGAGCTTGAGCAAAAGAAGTCAGTGCCAACGCGAGGCTGGCACTGGCGATTCCCATTTTCGCCAAATCAAAGATCGAATTTGATTTTGACGTAGGAGCCATGAAGTCACGATTCTGATCGTGATTCAGATGAAGGTTCCAATTAGTGTTGATCGCCTGACGATGACTCCGACGTGTAGTTCGGAGCTTCTTGAGTAATCGCAATATCATGTGGGTGGCTTTCTCTAACACTCGCGGCTGATACTTGAATGAACGTCGCATCAGATCGTAGTTGGTCGATGGTTTGTGTTCCGCAATAGCCCATGCCAGCGCGCAAACCGCCTACCAGTTGGTAAACAAAATCGCTAAGTGCCCCCTTAAACGGAACGCGACCTTCAACTCCCTCGGGAACCAGCTTGCCGGGACCCTTGTCAGTTTGTCGATAACGCTCGCTTGATCCTTTGACCATGGCACCCATTGAGCCCATACCCCGGTACGCTTTGAATGTGCGTCCCTGGTAAAGGATCGTTCGGCCCGGGCTTTCGG
>CAYMFZ010000388.1:0-6019 GCA_964389585.1 uncultured Pirellulaceae bacterium
GTGGAAAAGTGGCAAATAGGCGTCTTTACGAGTATCGATGCAGGGTTAGGCGTCGATCTCGATGTTGCCAATGAATTGGAGATTCCAACGATTCAAATTCACGCACCACACCAAGGCAATCGAAATCAGGCGACTGCCGACGAAATTCTTGAGAGACTCGGGAAATATGGAATCAGCGTAACCGCCGTCTTTGGAGGATTTGAAGGCGAAAGCTACGAAGACATTCCGACCGTCGTAAAAACAGTCGGGCTGATGCCGGCAGACACGCGGGCATCCCGTTTGGCCGAGATGAAAGAGATCTCAGACTTCGCTAAGATGATCGGCTGCGACGTGATTGCATTGCATCTTGGATTCGTGCCGCACGACTCATCAGATCCAGCCTATGCTGAAATTGTTGACACGACAAAAGAGCTTTGCCAATACGCGGCGAACAACGGGCAGGCATTGCATTTGGAAACGGGACAAGAGACAGCACCCGCGCTCGTTCAGTTTATTGCTGACACGGGTTGCGATAATCTGTTTGTCAATTTCGATCCTGCCAACATGATTCTTTACGGAGCAGGCAATCCAATTGAGGCGCTCGAGCTACTTGGCGACAAAGTCAGAAGCGTTCACTGTAAAGATGCGACGTGGGCGGCGAACCCAGGTGAAGAATGGGGAGCCGAAACAAAGCTGGGAGATGGCGACGTCGGGATGAAGGTGTACTTGGAAACGCTTGCAAAAATCGGCTACGAAGGACCGTTAACGATCGAACGTGAAATTCCTCAAGAACCAGCGCGGCAAAAAGATGAAATCGGACACGCAGTTGGATTGCTAAAACAGCTAAAGTCAGAATTGATTGTGCATTCCATTCGCGATCTAACTTCATAAACCAAAAATTTAGAATGACGAAATGAGAATTGCCGTTGGAATTTTGGCGATGATCTTGCTGATCGTCGGCGGCGTTTTGTATCTGGTTCAACCAGATGCCGACCCTATGACAGTCGGGATCATGGTTCGAGTCGGCGCATTGCTGGGCGTGATTTGGTTGGCGATGCCGCAACTCGAAGCCTACAAAGGTCGCATTCCCACGATGATGATCGGGCTGGCGGTTTTGTGTCTCGCCGTGTTGGCGGCCCGACGAAATCTAGGTGTCGTGCTGATCGCATTGGTGACGATTGGAATATCTGTCGGCGCTGTGATGAAGTGGATGACGAAAGTTGCTGACAATAGCCCTACGCGAAAGAAATAGTCGTTTTGGTTTTCGCAATGCGGGGATAGATTTATCTAACTTATCAAACTCAGCGATTGTGGGCCGTTGGTGCATTTCATGGTACGAAAAATAACGGTGAACTGCTCAAAGCCGGTCAACCGTCTGAGTCCACTTTAAGAGATCAGCCGCCCACTGCAACTCACCTCCGCGACCAGTTGACTCTTCAACGTGAATCGGGAACTTGCTTGCTCCCAAACGATCAATCGAAGCTTGTTGCTTTTCGTCCAATTCGTTCTCAGTCCCAAAGTAGATCAGCAACGGTTGGACAGGCGATGTGGTTACCGTTTGAATTTTTTGCGAGAGGTTGGCGTCAATCAAGACCAATCCCTTGAACATGCTTCGTTGGGCAAATGCAATGAGGCTGGCCATGGTTCCACCGGAGTTACGTCCGGCCACAACGATTTGATTGCGGTTGAATGAGATTCGATTCTCAAGCGTGTTGACGGCGCTAATGACAAAATCAAGATCGTCAGGAGACCATTCTTTGTCGTCGCTTGATTGCGGAATCAATACAACGACGTTGTTTTCTCGGCTGTGTTCTAGCCAGTTTTTCTTAATGGCTTCTTTGTTCAGTTTTCCCGGTTGTGGGATCCAAACCAACAAGCCCGGTGAAGTGGAATTCGGGTTTGACTCTGGAATGATCGCAAAGCACTTATTCGCGACTTCAGCAACTTTGACTTCAATCATCTTGGCCGGCTTTGCAGCGGTCTCGAATTTTAAATTCGAAAAAGGCATTGCTGTTCGCGAGCCAATGTCCAAAGAAGCCGAGGCAGTTTTACCGTCACGAATGAATTCGATTTCAGTCGTTGATCCGATTGAGCTCGAAGCGAGTGCAAGCTTCAGATCCTCGAACGATTCAATCGTTTTTGACCCGAGCTTTTTGATCTGATCTCCGGGGACTAATCCAGATTTTTCAGCTTCACTTCCAGCTTCCACATGAGTGATTACCGGATTGCCAATCGCATTTTTCGCGAGCAAAACGCCAATTCCCGGTGGCTCGAAAGGATCGATTTCGCCAGCCAAGGTGACTTCGAAGGTAAGTCGTTTTGAGTCTCGTTCGACCACAACGCGGGCAACATCGTTTTCGTACAGTGGACCAAGTGCGTGTTTCAACTCAGACTGTCTTGAGATCTTCCGACCGTTGATCTCTATGATTTTGTCGTCCGGTTGCAAACCTGATTTTCCAGCCGGCGACGAACCAGGGCAAACAGCAACGATGGCTGCATCGGCATAAACATCGGAGCCTTTCAATGAGATGCCAATCAATCCCTTGCGAAGCGTCTTGCCTTTTTTCAATGCGTCCAGTTTGGAGTCCAACTGATCCAGCGGCACCGCGAAACCAATTCCTGAATCGTACCATTGTGTCCCGGCCAACTCAGAGTCATCGTCAGGCGACATTGGCACCAGGATCCCGATCACTTCGCCTTTTAGATTGACGAGTGGCCCGCCAAAATTCGCAGGAGAAATTTTTGCGTCAACTTGGATAGCCCGATCCCAAATTCGATTTTTCGCACTGACAATTCCTGTCGTGATACTTGGAGCTTCCGATTCGAAAACACGGCCAAGACCAATGATGGTTTCTCCGACTTGGACAGAATTCGAGTCAGCAATTTTTGGGACGTCGAACTCAAAATCCGATTGGATCTTGAGCAAAACGAGTTTCCGACTTAAGTCGCGCCCAATCACTTCGGCTCCAGCGCGTTTGCCGTTTGGAAGTCGGGCGAAAATGCTGGCTGGTTCGTGAGCGAAATTGAATGATGCAGAAAGCACATAGCCATCTTCGGAAATCACGATTCCCGTCGATGGACCGTTGGAAACGATATCGCCTTCGACACGAGTCGTTCCGCCGATGGTTTCGAACCGTATGACGGAGGGTGCGAGTTGCGCAACTGCGGCGCGAATGGCTTCTTCCTCTAGAGCTTCAACGTCAGCGAGCTGTGCGTCTTGTGCGAATATTGAAGTAACCAGCGTCGAACAGCACAGAAAACAGAATGCGGCAAACGCAAGCCGAATGGTTGAGGTCAAGACGCTTTTTTGTGATAGTCGATTCAAGCTTAATCTGCTTCAATGAAATTGAATGGTCGCGGGCAGGGCAGCGCTATCGCCCGATTTGAAGTTCGAGCGTGATAAACTGCTTTTCTCGTTGAATAACGAATTCGACCTTGGAATCTCGGTCGACGAACGAAAGCTGTTCGTTCAGCTCTTTGGTGCTAGGCGTCAGCCGGCCGGCGACTTCCACGATTAAGTCGTCAGGCATGAGCCCGGCATTGTCTGCTGTCGACCCAAGAATAATTCGATCGACAAACGGAGGCGTGCGGCTGACTACCGAGGGGACCAAGATGATTCCCAGCAGGTCCAAAGTGATTGGTTCGGTAGGTTTACGTGCCGTTGAGTCGGTTTGAACGATCTTTTTTCCTGCTCGAATGTCGGCGATTGAATTGGCAATTTTCTCAATTGGAATTGCGAAGTTCAACCACGAGTTGGTTTGCGTATCGCGAAGCTCCTTTCCGATCAGGCCAAGCAATCTGCCTTTGCGGTCGGTGATTGCTCCGCCTGCAGAGCCCGGATTGTTCGTGACCGCATCAAGGACATAAATTTCGTCTTGGTACATCGATTCGAAGGCTCCACGCCGCGCCGACATTTTGGTTTTTGTGGAAACAACTCCATGCTGCACGCTTGACGGTTCGTTTCCCGTCGCGACTCCATACAAATTGCTGAACGCAAGGATTCGACTGCCGGGTCGTGCCGCCGCTGCATCATCGAGATTGAAATGGCTGAGCCCGTCGGATTCGATCTTCAGAATTGCGATTTCGATTCTTGGGTCATACCCCATAAGTTGAGCCTCAAACCGTTGTCCATCGTTCAAGGTTACGGTCACGACGTCGCTATCGAGGACGTAACTCCAAACGGTCAAAATATGTCCTTCGTCGGAGATGACAAAGCCACTTTGGTAGGGCTCGAGACCAGCGAATCCGCCGCTTCCCATGATCTTTACCATGCGCGGTTGAATCTGGCTGATTGTCTTTTGAAAGCCTTGTCCAAGTACCAGTTGCGGATTGGCTGTGGCAAGAATCGTCATCACAAAACTTAGCAGAAGTCGGCGCGAAATCGCGGATCCAGAAATCTTGTTTCGTTTGCAAAATCGTTTATTGGTTGAGCGTGGCGGAATCGGATTCTCCTGAATCGCTGTTTTCAAGAAACTCGATCTGTTCAATCTTGATCGTTTGGGCGGCCGTCAAGCCGTGAGAGTAGGTTATAGAACCAGGGACCGTGAGATCGCCATCGACTTGGTAATCGTCAAAGAAGACTTCACAGGGATCGGTTTCGGTTCCAGGGTACATTTCAATGCCATCAAGCCGATTGTCTGCCGGGTCAAACAGGAAATTGTTTTCGATTACGCCGCGTGTCGCAACCAGGACTTCGCTTTGGGTGTTTGAAAGGCGATTGGGAATGTTTCCAAAGTGATAAACGTCGCCAAACTTTTTTGGTCCCAGCGTCAACATCTTTCGCCAAAGATGAAGGGTCACGAGCAAGCCGCCAGATCCCACTGGAGCAAGTTGAGCCGACAAGTCAGCCTCGGGATCAATGACAAACGATTCTGAATCGATTTGAATTCCCGACTTTTCATCACCCAAGACAATCGTGACTCGCTGGTTTTTCGAATTTGTTCCAGTCAGCCGCCAAGTGAATGGTTGTTTTGTAAAATCCCCATGGGATTGAAATCCGTTCCAAATTCTCGTTCGGTTGGCAAGATTGAAATAGTAGTTTGCAAAACCTGTTCGTTTGATAAACAGATGTTTGTGTGCTTCTGGGAAATTGTCAGCAATTTCTTCGGTGGCTGCGGAGTCGTCTGGTGAGTCTTTATCAGGGATGTCAGGAATCGGTGTTTCCTCTTTTTCGGCGGCTTCTCCTTCCATTAGCTCGACCAATTCTTCAGTCGCGTGAACGCCTGTTAGACGAACTACGATTTCCTGTTCAATGTTGTCTCGTCGAAAAGTGATTGGGATGCGCCATCCCTTGGGAAAAATTCCCAACACGTTCTTAAACTGGTTTACCGTTTGAATTTCGCGACCAGCAAAACGAACAATCTCATCGTCGTAATCCAGTCCACGACGAAACGCTTGCGAAGACTCAAGAATGTTTGAAACGCGAACCGCGCCTCGGTCGTCAGTCGAAACGGTGGCACCCATAGTCGCGTGATCGACGATGCGGCCACTCATCAAATGCGGCATGAAGTTTTTGATTTGGTTGATCGAAATCGCATAGCCCACACCAACATTGACACGGCCTCGTTTCTCGAACGAACCACGACCGTTGATTCCAATCAACTCGCCCTTGGCGTTAAACAAAGGTCCGCCAGAATTACCAGGATTGATCGCCGCATCCGTTTGAATGCAATCTGCATATTCTAAAATCGTACCGGCAGGATACTGGTATCGATGAACTCCAGAAACGATTCCCCACGAAACGGAGGGCTGAAAATTTGTTGCCAATAAAAATGGGTTGCCAACCGCGAAACAATAATCGCCTGCATTTACTTGATCGCTATCGGCCAATACTGCCGACGGAAAATCGTCGCGGCCCAAGAGTTTAATAAGCGCGACATCACCCACAGGATCTATGCCAACGATAACAGCATCATAGAGTTCGCCGTCGTTCATGCTGCATTTCATGAATGCCTTGCAAGACTGAACGACGTGGTAATTAGTTAGCGCGTACCCGTCAGGCGAAATCACAACTCCACTTCCACCACCGAGACTTCCGGGA
>CAYMFZ010000389.1:0-6000 GCA_964389585.1 uncultured Pirellulaceae bacterium
TTGGATCCGGCAGTGGTTCGCAGACCCGCCGTACAGATTCCGTCCTTGATGGCGATCGGAAGTCCCGCCAGTTGGCCAACTGGTTTTCCCGCGGCGCGTTTGACGTCGATTCTCTCTGCTGATTCAATCGCCGATTCCGAAACGGAAATAAACGAATTTAATTGAACATCGGATGTCTTAATGCGATCAAGATAATAACGAGTGCATTCAACTGCGGACAATTCGCCCGCAGAAAGATGCTTGACGATTTCGCTAGCCGTTAGTTTTTCAAGTTCCATTCTCTGTTCCGGTCAAATGGTTACTTGAATACAGGAGGCACCACGTAGAATTCGCCATCGGTATCTGGGGCGTTTTTCAGCACCGCCTCGCGAGGCTGGCTGGGTGATACTTCGTCAGAGCGAATCGCATTGACTGATTCGATCGCGCCGAAAAAGGGTTCAACCGAATCATCAGTTTCAGCGGATTCGAGTTGGCTGATGTAGTCGAGAATCTTTTCAAGCTGTTTGGCAGATTCTTCCAGCTCTGACTCGTTCAGCCGGATTCTTGCCAGTCTGGCGGCCTTATCAATTTCCGACATAGATCGTTCCGGCGATTACACCCGACGGGCAACGTTAGAGTTGGCCATCGGTGAGATAAAACGGATTGCCAAGACAAACAGCCTATGAAGGCAGCTTGAATGGCTTTTGCTTGACCGCTTTTCGGATTGCACCACTGCGAATGCACTGAACGCAAACTTTCATGGTTTTCGTGCCGCCACCAGGAAGTGCCGTTCGGACTTTCTGAAGGTTGGGACGAAACTGACGACGTGTCTTTCCAGTGATCTTGGTTCCGACGCCCCCGAGGTACTTGGCCTTACCGCGTGTTTCAATAGTGTTGCCCATTTGAGGGCCTTTTCCGCAAACTTCACAAACGCGAGCCATGACTGTATCCGTCGATCAAAATATTCGTAATTTTTCGGTCAAAGTAGCTACGCAGTATACCAATCTTGTCAAATTGTTCAACGGCATAAAAGCCCGCTATTTTCGGTGAAATCAAGGTGATCTTGCCTTGGTTCTGGAAAGGAGGCTGCGACGGGGCAAAGTCCGTTCTGAGTTCCAAGTGGTGACTCTTACTCCTAATCTTAATCGTATTTTTAATCCGTCACTACGTCCGAAAGGAATGCATAGGTGGACAACTAAGCCTTCGAATCGAGAAATGAAGTAGTGTCAGTCGTTGGGCAAGGTAACTTCCGGCAGAAGTTACCCACTTCAGAACCGACAGACTGCATCTACCCAGCCAATCGTTCGCGTCCATTAATTCGTTTTTCACAGATTGAGATCGCGTCATCAAACGGAATTAGTGCTTTCTTGAGTGTTGGATATTTCCGAAACCACGAAATCATGATCAGTTGAAGATTCATCTGCATGATATTTTCAGGAAGCTGATCTTTTTCGCTGGCGACTTGCGACAGGTATTTAATTGCCGCCAGCGATCGGTCTTCTGAGTCAGGTTCAACGGCACTGCCAACCAGACGACCAGATCTCAGAATTAGCCAAGCCATTCGGTTTCGTCGCGCTTCAACCGGCAGCACTCCATTGAATGTCCTTTGAGCGTGACGAAGCGCCTTCAAGCGTCGTTCAAGCCAGCCAAGTTGATCCAAGTGGTCACGTAGAATTGCCGCTCTCTCAAAAGAGCATTCTGCCGCAGCCTTGTTCATCTTTTCCTTCAGCAACTTCAAAATCGAATTGTCTTTGCCTTGAACAAACGCAATCGCTCGATCGACATTGGATTGATAATTTTGGCGGCTGCAATTTGCCGCACACGGACCGGGGCAACTACCAAGTTCGAACCGAATACACTTTGCCGTTTTGGGAGCATCGAACAACGTTTGCTGATCGTTGAATTCGAATTTCGTTTTATCCGGACAATCTCTCAGATGAAAACACTGATTGATGGATTCGACTGCCGCCCGCAATCTTCCAGTTCCTGCGATTGGACCAAGTGCAAGGCTGGCTTTGTCTGTCACTCGCCGCGTGAAATAGGCGTTGGGCACCGCACCTTTCGCAAAACAAATAAAAGCCGGTTGTCGTTTGGTCGGTTGACCTTGTGTGTTGAACTCGGGGCGCCAGCGGTAGATTAACTCTTGTTCACGCACCAACGCCAACAGCTCGGTTGAAATCGGTTCCCAAACCAAAGTCCCGCTGTGTTGTCGGATCCGTTCGGCTTTTTTGTCCGCAGGTGTTTTCGCGAAATAGGAAAGTAACCGCTTGCGAAGCGATTTAGATTTGCCGACATAGCAAAGCTGTTTGCGATCGTCGAGCCAGCCATAAACTCCGGGCGTTAATGGGCAATGGTCATGAAGCATCGCCCGAGCCTGCATACGGTCGGCAGGAACTGCGCGTCGATCAAGTCGCCCGCGCGTTTGCTGCGCGAGAAGTGATGGCCCGAATCCGTTGAATGTCGGCGGCCGTTTCTTGATTAAAGTCGTCACGAGTCCCTCCGTGGTGCCGCCGTCGTTGATCTGAATCAACTGTCTTGCAATCGAAAATGTTGCAGCTAACGGGTCGATTGATCTGGGCCAATTGATCTTCAATCGGAGCATTCACTTTTGAATTCGAATCCAAGCCGTTGGATTCTGTCTTTAAAGGATATCGGATTGGATGAAGAAACCAAATCCCGGCAGATCGTTTTAAGGGATTGGGGCAGGTGTTGGCGTAGCTCAACCTACAAAACTGCAAAAAGCTTGGCCTGAGGCATGGCTTTAGCGTCCAATTGCTGCCGCGACTTGCTTTTAAGCGCTCCGCTACTTGCAAATCGAAAAACGCAAAAATTACCCAATCGAATCAATCCTTTCTCGATGTGTTAAACATTTCCGGCATTGCCGATTGGCCATCAATCGACGCATAAATTTCTTATGCTTTTTCGTTTGACAATCCGATAAGAAGTGTAGATCAAACGCCGAAGGCGGGACACGGACTGTTTCGCATCAGGATAGAAGTCATGGCATGACGATGGAGCGACATGCTGTGACTTTTTTTATGCGCTTATCGAATTTCAACAAACGATCGCAGAGGAACTGCCAAGTCGAATTGAAATTCTATTTTCATTGATTGTCGTCCGTTTTGGTGGTAACTTCTGCCGGAAGTTTCCAAGAATCACGCAAGATCCAATCTCAACAAGCGTTTATAGTTAAAGCAGTGTTCATAGCTAAAGCAGTCGACTCAACGGCTTGATAACTCTCGGCAAGCATCACACACTTGATGGAAGCGATGCATAAGATTGGTTAGAACCTCTAACCAGAAAATCGTTTCGCTTCACTTTCCATCGAGCATCGAAAATGTCTAACAACCCTCACGAAGCCGCTGATTCGAATCCAGCAGTATCCACTTCTAGCGTTTCGATAGTTCCGACTTGGTTTTGGGTTGTAAGCATTATCGCCCTGCTTTGGAACCTGATGGGATTGTTGGCGTTTGTGGCTCAGATGGTCATGTTGAATTCCGAGGCAATGATGGCGGCACTGCCGGCCGATCAGCAAGAAATCTACAAGACAATCCCTGCGTGGGTAACGATCGCTTTTACCATTGCCGTCCTCGCAGGAACGTTGGGCTGCGTTGGGTTGATGATGCGAGCCAAATGGGCCTTTCCGGTTTTGATTCTTTCATTGATCGGGGTGTTGGGACAACAGGCTTACATGTTTTTCCTCAGCGACACTTTTAAAGTCATGGGCGCAGGTGCAATGGTGATGCCGATCGTGGTCTTGATTATTGCAATCCTGTTGATTCTGTTTGCGAAATCTTCGATTTCAAAAGGCTGGTTGCGGTGACTTTGGCTCCCTCTTTATTTTGCGGAGCGAATCATGCGCATTGTATTTTGTTAAAGCTTATATTTAGAGTAAGCCGCAATGCGTTAGCACTCGGTTCAGTCGTGTAGAACCGGACGCTAACGCGTGGCGCTGATTGTCTTTTGGGCTGACAACCCATTAGTTCTTGAAAGTTCTTGAACTCGATGATTGAACTTTTTCAGATAGTGTTAAGGTCGAGATTCCTAAGCGTGCGATGCGAAAGCTGGCTTTTTCCGCTTCGACTGCCACCAGTTTTAATTGCATAAGTTGGTAGAGATTTACGCAGCCCACAAGAAATAAGCTCGCCCAGTTTACCTTTGGGCGATTGGCTTGCCTGCAGGTCGATCTTTTTCTGGTTGAATTGGCATAACTACCAGTTGCACTAGTTCGGGTAATTGACCGGATCCATTAGATTTAGCTTTAAACAAAGCAATCAATTCTGATCTGTTCAACCGGCAACGGCATGCCCAAGGAACTCGCTGAACCTCCTCCAACTGCCAACCGATGGCCCAGTTACCAACCCATGGTGCTGGCGTTCGTTGCGTTTGGTTTCGGGATTTTTCTCGACCGCCAGATGGAGTTTGCGTGGGTGTTTTCATTTGCAACATCTTGGGCGTGTTTGCTCAGTTGGTTTCTTTTTCGAATTGCAATTGGCCAATCCAATCATGTTTACCTGAATCGGATTTCCTCGACGCTACTTTTGATTGGACTCATATTCGCAGGTTCGTTCTGGCACCACGGCCGTTGGAACTGGTTCGGTGCAGCCGAGATCGGAAGGTTCGCCAATGCCGTTGCCAGTCCAGCGTGTGTCGATGCCACTGTTGTTTCTGAACCTCGTTGGATGGTCGTTGATGCGGAGGCTTACGAAGATGGGTCAGAAAACGGATTAGAAGACAAAGTGCGAACCCGTCTGGTCGTTCGCGTCGATCGAATTCGTGATGGCGGACGATGGATTGATGCGAGCGGAAAAGCAGATCTTGTGATTCACGATTCTGCGACGCACGTGAAGTCTGGCGATCAAGTCCGTGTATTCGGACGCTTGGTCAGGTCGTCTCCACCTAGCAATCCGGGCCAGTTTGATTTTCAACAATTTTACCGAGCCCAGGCAAAATTGGCGTTTCTTCACGCCTACGATTTAGACTCAGTCGTTGTCCTTAAGCCAGCAAGCTGGCAAGGCGCTCAGTTACTTTCGAATTTGAGACACCGATTCAATCAAATCACTTGGAAGTACGTTGGCGGTCACGAAGCGGGATTCGCCTCGGCAATCCTACTTGGCAACCGTGAGCAACTTTCGCGCACGAGACGTGATTCGTTTTTGGAAACAGGCACGGTTCACCTCCTGGCGATTTCGGGATTGCATGTGGGAATCCTTGCAGCGTCGTTTTTCCTGTTCTTTCGAATTGGATTGCTCAGTCGTCGCAAGTGTTTGTTGGCAACGATGCTGTTCGTTTTCTTTTACGCTTGGCTGGTTGAGTTTCGGCCGCCGGTTTGCCGTGCCGCGATCTTGATTGTCTTGTTTTGTGCTGGCAGGCTGTTGGGCGAAAAGAACTTTTCATTCAACTTACTCGCGATTGCCGGCGTGATCGTCCTGTTGCTCAATCCAAGCGATTTGTTTGGGCTGGGGCCGCAGCTTTCGTTTCTCGCGGTTGCCACGCTGACATTCGGACGTGATTGGGTGTTCTGGCCTCCTCCGCGCGATCCCATTCAACGATTGATCGCCAGTACTCGACCATGGCATGTTCGTTGTCTCAATTCGATCGGACGGAAAACAAGAACCGCGATTTTGGTAAGTGGATTGATTTGGATTGTTGCGATGCCAATGGTGGCGTATCGGTTTCACTTGGTCGCGCCGATTGCTTTGATTGTAAATCCTCTGTTGTTGATCCCAATTGCCTGGGCACTGTACGGTGGACTGGGCGTGCTTGTTTCTGGCTGGTTCGCGCCGTTTGTCGCTTATATGTTCGGTTGGTTTTGCGAGCGAAATCTTGGTTGGATCGAGTGGATGATTGGTGCGGCCCAGTCGGTTCCATTCAGCCATTTTTGGACGGCTGGACCGCCGACGTGGGCGTTGATTGTTTTTTACGCTGGCCTGTTTTTGTTTGCGGTGTATCCGCCAAGCCGTCTATCTGGTCGCTGGATCGTTGGTTTGGGAATTGGCTGGCTGGTATTCGGATGGGTCG
>CAYMFZ010000390.1:0-5982 GCA_964389585.1 uncultured Pirellulaceae bacterium
CGCATTGCTGGAAACGGTGCGACCCATTCTGGAGGCCCTGCCCCATCTTCAGACGCATCTCGCCGATGAGGTCGATCATCCCCTCGCCGATGAGCTTCGCCCCGCGCGCGTCGAGCGTGACCTTGCGGCAGTCGAGGTAGTAGCTCGCCTTTTTCCCAGAAGCCAAAGTAAAGTCGCCGAAACGCAGAGAGTGCTCTTTCACCAATTCAATAAGCCGTTGTCGATCGTACAAGTTCTTCCTTTTCGCAATGAAGTTGGTTGCCCTGTGTCTAAAGTTTGCCCGCCGCAATATGATGACAATATGATGAATTAATCGTGTTCGTCAATCAGCTACCTTGCATTCCGCCCGCCAAAATCAATCAGCATGAGCGACCCTGAAATTCGAAACGTGGTTGTATTGGTGATTGACCGCTTGGGGGCCAACATGTTGGGGGCTTATGGGAGCACCTGGTTTGAAACTCGTAACTTTAATCGGTTGGCGGCTAGTTCGCTGGTGTTTGATCAAGCTCTGACGTATTCGCCCAACCTGAGTGAGACTTATCAAAAATTGTTCGGTGCAATTACTGATGGCGACGCCAATGGAGCGGAAGCTGGGTTAATAGAACGACTCAACCGATTGGGCGTTGGATCGACTTTGTTGACGGATGATTCCTTGATTGCTCAGCAACCGTTTGCTGATGATTTTGATCGAGTCGTGCCTGTTCAAGCACCAACCGATTCGTCTGACCCAGCTGCGTCGACGGATCAAACCGAACTGGCTAATTTTTTTGCTCAAGCAGTTGAAGCCATCGAAGAAGCAATCGAAGGGCAGGAAACCGGAAGCTGCCTTTGGCTTCACTCGCAAGGGCTTTCGGGTGCTTGGGATGCGCCTTTGAAATTACGAAATCAATTAGCGGATTCCGAGGATCCAGAGCCGCCTAATTTTTGCCTTCCACCAACCCGACTGTTTGATCCCAACACAGACGACCCGGATGAACTGTTGGGTTACCAGCAAGTTTGCGCAGCACAGGTCACCATGATCGATGATTTCTTGGGCGTCGTCCTCGATCTTCTCGATGATTCTGAAATCGGACCAAACACAATGTTCTGTTTGATGTCTCCGCGCGGATATCCAATGGGCGAACACGAAATTATTGGCGAGTTCGATTCAGCAGACTACCGTCATTGCCACGCTGAATCCGTTCATGTTCCGTTGATGGTTAGTTTTCCTCAGAAGGGGCAATTTGAATTTCTAAATTCGGTTCGAATTGGAAATCTCGTTCAACCAGGTTTGGTTTCTGATTGGATTGCGAAGTGGTTTGAGGCGAACGAATCTCTGCTTCCTGCAATTCATCAATTGACGCACGCATTGCCAGATAAAAACCGAGAAGTGATTGCGATAAAAAACGGTGAGTCGGCCGCACTTCAAACGCATGCTTGGAAATTTATTAGCGGCGTGACATCTGACTTGCCCGAAGGTGCCCCTAAATTTGAGAAGTTGTTTGCCAAGCCGGATGATCGTTGCGAGGTCAACGATGTTAGTCGTCGGTGCCCACAAATCATCGAGGCTTTTTCTCAATTGATGGAACAATGGGTGGAAGCCAATGGTAGGTTTCCAGGCGATTTGGAATTGGCTGATGAATTGGCGAGCCGGCTCGACTAAGCGCCAGGTAACTTTCACGCATACTTTGTTCACGAGTAAGCGGCCGAAAAATAATCCAAGGTCTTGTTGGCATTAGATGAGTGGGGCGACCGCGTTCGATTCACATCGCAAACTGCTGATGGACAATCTTCCAGATTGGATGATGAATCATGACCGCTGTTAAAAGGATGGGTGTTGGTTGGGCTCGCAATGAAGTCCGAATCCGAGGCACAAACCTCACCACGAGAAAGATCAGTGCAAACAAAATGGTAACGTGCAAAACGGACTGCCAGCCCAGCACGATTCCGGAAAGTGCCATCGCGGGGATAAACGTGCTACGATTCTCTTGGTTAGTCATGGCGCCCAAGCAAGTTGCGATGGCAGCTCCGACGAGCCCGCCAAATAAAAGTTTGGCGATTTGAGAAACCGCGGGAATGCTGCCCGTTAGCGATGACAGGAACTCCGGAGCCGCAATTGGCTGCAAAGGAAGAAGCAATGTTGCAGAGATCAAAAATAGCAGCGCGAGCCCAATCGAAAATCGCAGGGCAAGCCTTTGACGATCCCATTCGATCAGCGATAAAACCACGAGACTGCTCATGAAGAAACTGTGAAAGAAGTAGATGCCGATGATGTGCCATTTGGGATAGAGCACGATCCACAGAATTCCAGTGTAAGAAACGCTGCTCACCGATGGAACATTCGCGGCTCCCGTTACGAGCTCGTACAGAAACAGCGATCCAAAAATTGCGGCGATCAACAATTCGACGATCAGGTATCGGGCAGGAATGAGCATGTGACAGGCTCGACAACGAGCTGACAAATTGATGTAACTGAAAATAGGAAGGTTATCCACTCGTCTGATTTTCGCCTTGCAATTCGGACAGCTTGAATCACGCAAGCCAACCGATTCACCACGAGGGATGCAATAAGCCACAACGTTCAGGAAGCTGCCGATACACGCGCCGAAATAAGTGAAGAAAGCAAACACCACGAATTTTGCAGCTCGAAACAACATCTCGTTGAGCAGTGTCCAGTCGGGGTCTCGCCTTATCTGAGAGGCGCCATCATAAGTTGCTTCCCACGCTGCGATGACTAGCGGAGCACCAACAACGTAGCCGACGACGGGAAGCGCTAACGCTACCCAGCATAAGAGTTTGATCGAAGTTGCTTGTCTGCTTTCTCGTCGCAAACTGCTGATTTCAAAAAGGCTTGCGACTGTCAGGCAGAACAACAAAATCAGATTCGGCATTGCAATTGAATCGTGTGTGTCATGGCCGCCCCAGACATCATCGGGATTGATGACAGTAGCAAGCACATTGAACGTCATCGCGGCCAACAGGAAAACTCGAAACCAGAGATTGCCTCGTGCAGTTAACAGTGACGCCAATAGTACGATAGCGGCCAACAAAGCAGTTAGTGAATCAGTTAGCGAATCATGTTGATGGGTCGCAAACTGTAAGAACCATAAGAAGACAGGGAATCCAACAAGCAGGAGCAACATTTGAGAATATTCTCCGATCAGAGAATGCTCGTACGGCCCCCGACATTTCAGCGTTTCCGAAGCATCGCCGGAATCGCACGGTAGTGCTGCATTTCCTGTGAGTTGATCAGTCACATTTTCCATGGATTCAGCTCTCGTTACTCTTGAAATCGGGAGATTTTGGCTTGGACGAATAAATCTCAAACGCCACGCAACATGCGTTGGAAGAACGGACGCGCGTGCAACCAATCACAAGGCGACAAACGCGTCCGCTAAAAAAGCATCAGTTCGTTACATGGTCTCGCCATAACAAACCAAATGAGTCGGTTGTCCGCCAACATCAATCGTTTGGCTGACTTCCTGTTTGACTAAGTCGATGACTGACAATGTTCCATCGCCCGGGTTGGTGACAACAGCTGTTTTGTTGTTGCCTAGGAACGTAATGCCGTGATGGCCGAAGTGACCTTCAAGCTTGCTGGGGCCAACTTTGATCGAGTTCACCAGTTTCGCATCATCAAAGCTGTGATCTCCGTTGGGGTCGAGTTCGAACACAAGCAATTTCTCCTCAAGCTCTTCTCCCTCGGCAAACGCAAATGCGAAGCTCTTGTTGCCCACGATTTTTGTTGCGCGCACCGTCGACAACTTCAAACCTTCTTCAAGATCAACGCAGGGAATTCGCGTCACGACGGGTGTTGGCGCGGTGCCGTTGATAACGCAAAGCGTTGGAGCCCCAGCCTTGCTGTTGGCGATGCAAAGCATGTGGTTTTCGAATGTTTCAAACGCCCCAGTTCGGTAGTCGGTTCCGCTTGGATCCTCGTCGAGCGAAAGATGCTCAATCGAAACCGTTTCGCTGGTTTCTGCGAAATCAAAATCGCAGTCGACCCAGCAAACGCCGTTTGCCGGAGCGAAGAAAACGCGATTGCCGCATGCTCCCGCTCCGTGGATTCCGCCCACGGGAAGGTTGAACGAATAGCGAGGTTCCGATGACTGATTTCGAAGATCGACCACGTCCACTCGTCCGCAGTTGTCTCCTGATCGGTCGATCCACGTGCTGTAGGCGATTCGGTCAGCAACCGCTGCCAGCGTGATGTGTCCACCTCCGCCTTTAAAGAATTTTGCGGAGGAAGAGCCAGTGGTTCCAGAAGGGGCAATTTGCGTGAACCCGTTATTCTTGTCGTTTGCGATATAGATGTGATTTCCATATCGGTAAACGTGAGCCGGATTGCCTTGGTTGCCATCAAGAGTTGTCGAACTGACGGTCGCGTCGGAGGCATAGGCCCAATGCGAATGATCGCCGTGGTTTTCCTCTTCGACTCCCGTATCGATTTCAACCCAACCACTGTTGGCTTTGCCATCGGCGTGATCCCGTACGCCGACGATCAGCCGACCGTGAGCCACTTCCATCTGCACCAAATCATTTTTATTAGGCGTCGTTTCAGGAAAGTTCTTGACCTTTGATTTTGAAACAACGTAATTTTTTTCTTGATGCGACAGATCTCCCGCGTAAACGGCTCCATCCGTTCGGTCCTGCCAAAATAGTCTGGTCAGAATGCGATTGGATTTCGTGGTCGCAGAGGTGGCTGTATACGTACTTTCGGTTGTCGATTCAGCACTATTCATTGCTGACTCGCTGTTGCAACCAGTTAAGCCCGCCACGAATGTTGCCAACACTGCAGTCAGCCAAACGCAATGTAGCCGAACTGTTCTATGCCTCCAAAATTGTTTTAGATTCTTCATTTCTTTTATCCCAAGAGTTATTGTTTTGTTAGTTATTTTCTTTCGCGCCGGGGATTCCGGTGCCGTTGAGTTCGCGAATGCGAGCCCCTTTGATTTCCAGTGCGTTCCACGATGGATTTTCTTCGTTTCCGCTGAACCAGTAAAATCTGGTAAGCGATTTCGAATCCTGGCTGACATACTTTTCAGGTTGCCCCGTCCATTCGGGACTTCCAACGAGATCGGGACGTTTCCTGAAGAATTGCCCAATTCGCTGATTGTCAGTTTTCGATGGTTCGCCTTCGGAGCGTTGCCAACTCCCGCGCTCATCCGAAAACTCATCCATCGGAGAAATTGGAAGTGCCACATAGGCGGCTGGTTTTCCGCAACCCACAACGGAGGCAAGTGCAACGAATGCTAAAAGCAAGAGTCTTGTCGGGTTGCCGGATCGCGAGGTTTCAATGGACTTGGTCATTGGCTGTCGCCTCCGATTGCGTAGAGTCGTGTACCGGTGCGAACGAGAATCCCCTGCGAATCTGCCGCAACACCGTAGACGATCGGATCCCTCGACGAAGCTTTCGAACCAGCTCGTTTGGCCGCAAAGCTCTTGGCCATTTTTTCAAGCTCGCTTTTGTCGAGGCTTCCGTCCTTGTTCAGGTCAATGTTCTCCATCACAGCAACAAGCCGTTTGGGAATCTCGTCGCCAGTCAGAGCTTCATCGCCGTCCTTGTCGGCTTTGAGCATTCCAGCGAGCATCGCCGCACCTGGCTTATTGCCATCGCCATGCGAATTCTTCGCTGGTTCGCCGCCCGGATGCTGCCCTCCATGTTTGGCAGAATGTCCATGTCCTGAACTCTGGTCTCCCCCTTTAGCCGGAAAGTACTCCACGTAAGAAATGGGACGAGGCGGGTTGGTCGAATCCCAGAGATTGTTCTCGCCGATCAGCTTGAACTCTCCGCCAGCTTCAATGACTGACGATTTGCCATTCTTTCCAAACACGAACAACTGGTTGCCACGGACGATAGGCGTTGCCCAACATTCGAATCCAAGTCGTTGCCGATACTTTTCCTCGCCTGTATTCTTGTCCAAACAACCAAGAATTCCGCTGCCGTTAATGAGGAACAGAAATTCTCCGCTGATCACAGGGCTGCAATAATCTGCGATACAG
>CAYMFZ010000391.1:0-5970 GCA_964389585.1 uncultured Pirellulaceae bacterium
CCTGGCGATCAGTGCAACATCATCGTGCTTTGCCAACGACAAAAATGTCATCTTCTTCATCACTGATGACGAAGGCCCCACATTAGGATGCTACGGCGACAAAACCGCGGTCACGCCCAACGTTGATGCGATGGCGAAGGATGGAGTAGTCTTCAAAAACGCTTTTGCGACCACCGCCAGTTGCAGTGCAAGTCGATCTGTCGTGATGTCAGGATTGCACAATCACAAAAACGGACAGTACGGTCATCAACATCACTTTCACAAATTCGATTCGTATCACAACGTCGTTTCGTTGTCGCTTCCTCGCGTGATGGCCAAGGCAGGCTATCGGACGGCGCAGATTGGCAAATACCATGTCGCACCAGAAGCCGTCTATCGATACGAAACTTATCTCGAAGGACAACCTCGTAATGCGGTAGAGATGGCGAACAATTGCCGTGACTTTATCACCAACAAAACAGACGACCGACCCTTCTTTTTGTACTTCGCGACTTCTGACCCACATCGAGGCGGCGGAATCGACAAGACTTCGCCGCTCGAGTTGAAGCCCAATTTGTTTGGCAACAAGAAAAACAAAGGCTCGTACAAAGGAGTCAACGAAGTTTTCTTTGATCCTGCCAAAGTCGAAGTCCCGTCGTTCTTGCCAGACACTCCAGAGACTCGATCTGAGATCGCGCAGTACTACCAATCTTGCTCGCGAATTGACCAAGGCCTCGGGCGGCTGATAGAGATCTTAAAGGAAGCCGACCTCTACGATAAAACCATGATCGTATTCACTGCCGATCACGGAATGGCTTTCGCCGGCGCGAAAACAACCGTCTACCAACCAGGGCTGCGTGTTCCGTTTGTCGTTCGAAATCCGTACGAATCAAAACGGGGATTTCAAACCGAAGCCTTGATCAGCCACGTTGACATCACGCCTTCGATTTTGGATTTCGCAGATGGGCTTGATCACGAAATCAATGGCCCCAAGGACTGGGTTGACCCAAACAAATACTGGAAAGAACAAAAGCAATTCGCGCGAGACAATCGGGACGGTGGAAACGCATTCCGAAGCTATCACGGCAAGTCATGGCTTAAGTCGCTGAGTGATCCTGACGTAAAACATTGGGATGAAATTTTTGCGTCGCATACTTTTCATGAGATTCAGATGTACTACCCAATGCGTGTTGTTATGGACAAAAAGTACAAACTGATTTGGAACATCGCCCATAAGCTCGACTATCCGTTCGCCTCCGATCTTTGGATTGCTTCAAGTTGGCAGTCTCAATTCCTCAAAGGTGAAGACGCACCCTACGGCCACAAAACGGTTGGTGGTTACATCCATCGGCCAGAATTTGAATTGTTCGACATCGAAAACGATCCGCAAGAAGCTTACAACCTCGCCGGCAAGCCCGAGTTCGCTGAACTTTTAAAGACCTATCAGGAGAAGTTGAAGGGAATGCAAAAGCAGCTTGAAGATCCATGGGTCATGAAGTGGAAATACGAATAGACGCGGCGATTATGTGTCTGCGATTTTCTTAAAGACAATTTGGAACCATGATTGAAAAACCAGACGACTCCACCATCGATGCGATCGTTCGCATCCTGAAAAAGTGTCGCAGCATTTTGTTTATCACGGGTGCAGGCGTGTCGGCCGATTCTGGCGTACCAACCTATCGGGGCGTCGGTGGACTTTACAATGTTGAAACCACCGAAGAAGGCTACTCGATCGAAGAAGCGCTTTCCGGGATGATGCTTGCCGAAAATCCTGCGCTGACCTGGAAGTATTTAGCCCAGATAGGCGAAGCAGCCAATGGCGCAAGTCCGAATCGTGCTCACGAAGTCATCGTTGAGATGGAGTCCCATTTTCCTCGCGTCTGGACTCTAACTCAAAACGTTGATGGCTTTCACCGTTCGGCTGGATCGAAGAATTTGATCGAAGCCCACGGCAACATGAACTCGCTTTCGTGTACGCGATGCAGTTACTCGGTTGTGACCCAAGAGTTTGGCAGTCTTGAAATCCCTCCAAAATGTCCTGAATGCGATGCGCTCATCCGACCCGATGTTGTTCTGTTTGGTGAGCAGCTTGGACCAGGAATCGAGGAATTGCAAAAGCAAATCGAACTCGGATTCGACATCGTCTTCACGGTAGGAACGACCAGCGTGTTTCCTTACATTCAAGCACCAATTTATGCCGCGAGGGCGATGGGAAATCCAACGGTAGAAATCAACCCTTGCGAGACCACGGTTTCACACGAGGTTGATTATCGGTTAGCAATCGGGGCCGCTGTTGCTTTGGATGAGATATGGAAACGATTTCAATTGATTGAATAATTGGTGCCAAGTGAGCTTCACACCGAAGAGTTGGATCCAAAAGTTCGACACGAGTCAAACGAAGGTTCCATTGATTCCAGTTTCACAATAACGAGCAAAATAATCGACATGGGTGTTCCCTATCCTTACACGTCATAAACGCTCTGAGCGGTAGATGATCTCACCAGACGCACCCCTAAAGAGAAACCGCTCCCCTTATCGGCGTGACGCATCAAAAATCCCCGCGTTTTATTGAGCGAACGTCGAATAATCCGACCTAAACTTCCGTTGACCAAAGGCCGATCGGAGCTATAGTCCAACTAAGACTTAGGTGGAATGAGAAACTGGTGATCCCATTGCGTGGTTGCTAACTCAGCCGCCCATGAAGGAGCCACCCGGTTTCTTTCGACGCGTCTCTTCTCTGGCTTCGCGATTGATCATCGCGCGCGCGTTCAAGTTGAGATTTTTCTCTGTGTTGATGTACGCAGAGGCAGACAAGTAGTTTTACGGATCCATGATGCTTAACTTTTTTCGACCTCAATCTGGTTCATACAAAAACGACTTTCTATCTGGCGTAACAGTCGCGTTGGCCCTTGTACCTGAAGCAATCGCGTTTGCGTTTGTCGCCGGACTGTCTCCGCTGATTGGACTTTATTCAGCTTTCTTCATTGGCTTGATCGCAGCGATTTTTGGTGGTCGGCCCGGCATGATCTCTGGTGCAACCGGAGCGATGGCTGTCGTTATCGTCGCGCTTGTGGCTCAACATGGTGTCGAGTACTTATTCCCAACTGTCATCCTTTGTGGCGTTCTTCAAATCGCAGTTGGAATCGGCCGTTTGGGAAAACTCATTCGCATGGTGCCACATTCGGTGATGCTCGGCTTTGTAAATGGATTAGCGATCGTGATTGGACTCGCGCAGCTTGGTAGCTTTAAGACGCTTTCCGAGAGCGGGACGGAGCTTGTGTTTCTTGCGGGCCCCAAACTTTGGATCATGGTGGCTTTGATTGGGCTGACGATGGCGATCATTTGGCTGCTTCCGAAATACACGCGAGCGGTGCCGGCTTCTTTGGCTGCGATTGCAACGGTCACATTAATCTCAATTGGTATCAATCAGTTTTACACTCCGGACGCTGGCACGAATCAGGTCGCGACCGTAGGTGACATGCTGACAACGAATCTTGCTGCGGCTGAGTTTTCAACAGGACATGGACACGGTGCCGAGGCAAATCCGGTAGCATCTGAAGCGACTGCGTCTTTGGCGATTGCCGATTTAACGAATACTGATTCAACGAATATTGATTCGAGCATCGCAAAAGTTGACTCGGCTGAACCTGCCGTCGCCGCCCAAGCCGGTATTAGTGGCGGGCTACCTCAACTGTTTTTCCTACAGTACGAAATGGTTCCCATGAACTGGGAAACCCTTCGAATCATCTTTCCGTTTGCCATCATTTTGTGTGGCGTCGGGCTGATTGAATCTTTGATGACGTTGACGTTGATTGACGAAATCACTGAAACGCGTGGTCACGGCAATCGGGAATGCGTTGGTCAGGGTGCCGCGAATCTGATCTGCGGTTTGTTTGGTGGCATGGGCGGTTGTGCGATGATTGGCCAATCGCTAATCAATGTGAACTCAGGTGGTCGAGGTCGACTATCGGGTGTGACCGCTGCTGTCTGTTTGCTCTTATTTGTCTTATTCCTTGCCCCGATCATTGAACAAATTCCGATGGCGGCTTTGGTTGGTGTGATGTTCATGGTTGTCATCGGAACGTTCGAATGGACGTCGTTGAAAATGTTTCGACGGATGCCTCTGAGCGACATGCTCGTGATGACTTTGGTTGCTGGCTATACGGTCTTCATGCACGATCTTGCCTCGGCGGTTATCCTTGGTGTCATCGTTTCCGCACTCGTTTTCGCTTGGCAACATGCGACGCACATTGGGACCGACATTAAGTACAACGAGTTCGGTAGCAAAATTTATCAGTTGCATGGGCCGCTTTTCTTTGCCTCCGTATCTTCATTCAAAGAGATGTTTGATCCTGCCGAAGATCCCGATGACGTGGTGATCGACTTTTATTACTCACGTGTTTATGACCAATCTGGGCTTGAAGCCATTAATGGTCTGGCGGAGAAGTATGAAAACCTTGGCAAGCGTCTTCACTTAACGCATCTTAGCCCTGAGTGTAAAACGTTGCTGAATAAAGCTGGCGATCTCGTTGAAGTCAACGTTTCCGAAGATCCGCAGTATCACGTTGCGACGGACAGACTGGCTTGGAGTTCGAAGAGGAAAACGAGTGATCAAGAGAGTCAACTCGGGGCTTGAGCTGAGTTGGGATGAAGCGAATGACGGAGCTGGGTTGTCGTTGCCGCATCGCTGCTCGTTGGGTTTCTTATGTCCAATGAGTGGCGAATTTGTTTGGCCCTTCTCGTTGTGACCTCGGAGAGGTCAACGACTTTCTTGCTGCTCTTCTTTGCCATCAAAGCGTGATTCGCAAAGCGCAAAAGATTCGTTTGCGTTCCTGCCGTCCCTTTGGGACTCTCATTTTCGTGATTTAAGGCCCACGGACTCGCGTCCGTGGCTATCACCTGACATGCCTTTCGTCATTCAATTCCATGTACCTGGGTCTCGACTTCTGGTTGATCAACCGGATCATCAGTTGGGATCAAGATAGCAATGATTGGGTAATTCAGACCAGCCTCTCTTTTGGCCTCTAGCCTTTGGCGAATCTAGTGCGACATCATCAATCATCAATCATCAATCATCTCATCTCATCTCATCTCATCTCATCTCATACTCATACTCATACTCATACTCTTACTCTTACTCTTCGACTGGAGGAACAGTTGAGGACAACTGTTCTACACTGAGGTTCTGTCACACATTGGCGTTTTTCGTAATTGTCATTGAAGCCTTCATGATCTCAGCTTGTAATCCGCTACCAACTCTTGCTCTTCCTCGTCATAATCTCAAAGCATGTAAGACGAAAAGATCAATACGAGACCGTTTTCGTTGCAAGTCATTACAGTTCTCGTAACGTTCCTTCCTTGTCAAATCGTCAATTGGTTTTTGATTTCTTTAAGCAACTCGCTATCCTTACTAACGCGGGGGATCACTGGACCAAATTACAAATGTTTTGTTGGACAGGGATTCAACCGCCACAAATGGGCGCCGGCAATGTAATGCCAAAATGAAATGGTCAACCAAACGATTGTGTTTGGCTCAGTAAATAAACGACCGAGTGAAGCGATATTGGGCACTGGATACGAGCTGTTGATCAACTCCAAGGCGACTGATGGCGCCTACGAATTGATGAAATTTGTAGTTCCACCCGGCTTAGGTCCGCCCAAACATAAGCACACGCGGGAGGACGAACATTACTTTTTTCTCGAGGGCGACTTCGTTGTAAGTGTCGGAGATGAAACGGTTACGGCAACTGCTGGAACTTTTCTGCACCTGCCTCGGAATATTCCACATGGCTTGATTAATGTCGGGGAGACCGAAGGAAGTTTCCTTTGCTGGGTGTTCCCGGGAAACCTTGGCAACCTGTTCGCGAAGTTCACCAAACCGTGGCCAGCGGATCAAAAGCATCCGCCCGTTCTAAAACGCGAAGACATTCAAGCGATGGTTGCGGCGGGTGCAGAGTTTGGAATTGAGACTTAAAAGCCTTTCCCAAAACC
>CAYMFZ010000392.1:0-3157 GCA_964389585.1 uncultured Pirellulaceae bacterium
TGATCGAATCAAGCCAATCGAGAACTTCTTTCTTGTACGAGATTGCGATTGCAACACTCAATCAGGATGGGGTGCATGGGAAGTCTCGGCTCGTTATTCAACCGCCGACCTAAACGACTTTGATATTCTTGGCGGAGATGCAGATTCGCTCACGTTGGGACTCAATTGGTATTGGAATCAGTATGCCCGAATGCAGTTCAACTACATCAATGGTGACATTCATTCTGGTCCCGATGCAGCAGGACAAGGCGACTACGAAATCTTTGGCGTGCGAATGATGGTTGACTTTTAGGCCGAACATCATCGAAAGTCCGTCTTTAACGTGCCCTTTTGCGAACAATTCAAAATAGAACGAGCTTATAAAATGAAAAACGGAATCAAATTCATCGCCGCCATAGCGATGGCATTCGCAGGAATGTTTGGAACCACGGCTTTGATCAGCCATGTTGCTGCCACAACAGCCATGCAGGAGTGTGGATGCGGAACAGCTACTTGCTCAGGTGGATGTCGATTGGCTCGTCGACCAAAAGCAAGAACTTGTGGGTCTTGCAACTCGCAATGCGGATGCGTTCAGTGCCCGCAGTGTGATGGCGAAATGTGCAAGCTGGAATTGGACAACAGCAAAGTCAAGAAGACTTGCTTCAAAGTTGAGCAAAAAGCCGTTTGCATTCCGCCAGTCCGAATGCCTTGGATGAAATGCTGCCCTCCGGGAACTTCGAAGACTCGTACCATTAATGTATTGAAAACACACAAGTACGAGTGCCCAAACTGCAGTTACAAATGGTCGCTGCAAGAACCTAAAGTCACTCCAATGGTGACGGCTCCAGTCGCTCCAACGATGGCAATTCCACCTGCCCCAGCCAACAGCGTTTACGAACCACAGCCATGGAATGCAAACACCCTTCAAGTTGAAGGGAACCTTGTTCCACCCCAAGCCAAGTAAACGTAAAGATACAATCAAGAGTGCGACCGCAGATGAAGCTGTATCGTCTGCAGATCAAAGCAAAAAGGGCTTCCCGAGTAATATCGGAAAGCCCTTTTTCATATCAGCTTAAATTCGTTTTGCGACTTATGCAGGAACGACTAGGTTGCCGAATTCTGTTGTCTGTGTGGTGATGACAAATGTATCAACACCCACGGCAACTTGGCTTGTGAGATTCGCAAGATCTAGACGAACACCTTGAAGTTCGAAAGTCTCAATACGATTTCCAGCCGTCGTTTGACCAATAATCTTCATCGAAGCGTCTCGCGCTCCGCCATCAATTTCTAGGTCGATAAACAAGTCGTTTCCAACGAGACGAAACTTAAAGTCTTCACCAAGACGCTCAGCCGTTGGGAAGTCGGTGAACTTGATCGTGTCAGTTCCGCCACCATTCAGTTCGTTGATGATATCGTTGCCATCTCCAACACCCCATTCAAACGTGTCATTGCCTTCTCCACCGACAAGGTAATCGTTTCCTGAGTTTCCAAAGAGATAATCATCCCCGAGTCGACCATCAATGTAATTGTCAAAAACGTTTCCATTGAGTTCGTCATCGAACCGGCTACCAAGGGCATTTTCGATATCTGCACCAAACGCAATCGTTACGTTGTTTGCAATCGAGCCGATCGAACTTTTTTGACCACTCCGAAGGTCAACAACGGCCGACCGAGGTGCTCCGACAGCAGAGAGAGTATCGTTTCCGCCACCATCCCAGATAGTCTCGTGGAAATTCGTTTGCCCATCCCAAAACGCATGGATCGAGTAGGCTGAATTGCCAGAACGGGTTGTGGTGTTGGCACCGTACAATTCCTGCAATTCGTCAACATCATAAAGCTGATAGGTTGTTGGTTCGCCAGCGAACGACGGTCGCGCTCCCATGACGGTGAAATCAACACCATCTGTTGCTGGAGGCAGATTAACAAGTCCGCTAGGGCTTTTAAGACCCATGCTCACACCCAACGTTCGCAAAAACGCTCGGTAACCAAATGAACCTGGCTCAAAATCGTGGTCGGGTCCGTTAAGCCCCAAAAATAGTCGATTGAACCACATGTCTCCGGCAAAATCCGTGAATTCGGGTGTTGTCGAGTAGGCCGTAACCGATGTGTTGTTGTCCGCACCGTACTCACCCATTCGAATGATTCCACCGCGACCACCAAAAACATTGGTTTCGGTATCTGGAATCTCAACGAACTGGACGTTCACAAGCTCTTCAAGATGCCTAAAGGCAAGTCGACTATTGATTCGCTGTTGCTCAGTGAAGATCGTAAAGTGTTTTTGATCTGCAGGATTTCCGTTGACCGCTTCTTCTGGATCCGCATCAGAGCCGTAAAGCGGGAACAACTGCATAAAGCTGTAAGTAATCTCGATTTTGCCAGCCGAGTTGATTGGCATCAAACCAACCCACGTTGTGCCTGTGGTCAGAGCGTCCTCGTATTCAGGCTCAGTGCTGATGTCGATCTTTTGCCATGGACTCCACAACTGAGTTAAATTTTGTTCGCGAACATAAACTGTATCGAGATGGCGATTGAAGAAATCACCCGTGTAAAAATTAACTCGCTGATCAAAAACGGCTTTTGAGAACTCGTGAATCTCGTTGCCTGCCAACGGAGTCTGAGAAAATCGAAGTGTTCCACTATCCGGCTCTGGTGTTGGTTCGTAGGCCTGAACTCGTGTGTGCAATGGGCCTGGATCAGATTGAGAAAACAACGGAGCGATCGGCACTCCGACTAGTTGTTCCGTAACTAAAACAGGTTGGTTGTTTTGAAGATCGGGACGCACGATCGGTGGTGTGCTTCGAATCGTCAAAGTACCAGGAACTGACAGGTGTTTCCCATCAAATGCACGGACACGAATCTGCTGTTCATCGCCGATACGACTTGTTTGGAAATTTAGCTGATCTAAGTCATTGGCAAAAACAGTAAACCAAGACGTTCGAGGCATGATTGCCCCTTTGAAAATCAAATCGCCTTTGTGAGCATGAGGGCTCGTGTTGAAGAATTGGTAGTACTTGATCGAATTTTGGTCCGCGTCTGTAACCTGAAAAGTGTCTTTCAAATTCAAGAACTGATCAGCGGGCGTTACTGCGTTGCTGAACTGAACCACCGGGCGATTTGAGTTAATAATTCGGTTGGCAACACCACGTTTCGTCGTGCTCCAATCGACTCCGTCGTATCC
>CAYMFZ010000392.1:3167-5963 GCA_964389585.1 uncultured Pirellulaceae bacterium
AATGTAAATATTTTCGTCGTCTGTATTGCCAAACGAAAGGTACTTGAGATCCGCAACTTGATCAGCAGTAACGACGAAATCTTTGCCTTGTTCAAGTTCGACGCCATCCAAAATGAATCGCCCGCCGTCTCGATTGAAGGCTCGCATTTCGCCGGTTGCAACACCGTCAGCAATGCCAGGGGCGGCGAATCGAATCGTGTGCTCATTCAAGACGACCACGGATGTCGTGCGGTTATATTGGCTTTCATTGGCACCTTCGAACGTAATCGAATCGCCAGTGATGAAGTTGTGCTTGAAAATGGTGGCAGTGACGAATCCGTTGGCACTCGTCGTTCGAATAATTGGGTTGGCTTCGCTGATCTCGAAATGAGTCATAGGATAGCCATCAGGATCAAAGCCAAAAACGATATCCGTTCCAAGAATTGCTTCGTTGGCGAGCGCGGTAAAGAACGGGGCTCGAACGTGTGGTCTGGAGATGTTTGACTGAACGGAATAGACAAGTCCAGTTGAAAGTGGGCTACTGAAGTTGCCAAACTCATCGCGGGCGATAACTCTAAATCCTTCAAACGAAATTTGAGAGCCACCAACGTAATCTAAGTCCGCCAATTGGTTGGCTTGGATAGTAAAAGACGATCCGTTGGGGAAAGCGACTCCAGCAAGCCGGAAGTAGCCGGTGTTGGCTCCCGCTTGAAAGTCTTCGAAAATGTACGAAGCAATCGCGTCATCTGGGTCCGTTGCCGAGAACAGATTACCAGCCGAAATCGAGTTGTTGATGAAAACGGTTGATTCGTTGATTTCGACAATAGGAGGAGCCATGTTGCACCTTAAGTAACGTTTTGAAGTGATCTCGGACTCTCAGGAGCCCTCGGAAGTCGGCAAAAATGATAAAAATCGCCAATCATGAATTACAAATAAACAGCAATTCACCAAGATTTCAGTCTACTTGGAAACATCGATTCTGCAAATTATCCACAAAGATTGAGTCTACCGAATCGCCAATTTTTCCCGTAAACAGGCGACTCCAGCCGGTCAAGAATCGAAAATTCCAATTGTAGCGACGCATACAATTAACGTCTGACGATCTTGGAAGCTGTTTAGTTCCTCAAGACCAAGCCAATTTTGATCCATTTGAATTTCAAAGTTAACGTCAAAATAGGCGATTCATTCCATTGAGTGCTGCCACACGGTAGGCTTCCGCCATCGTAGGGTAATTGAAGGTGGTTTGCGTAAAGTACTTGATTGAGTTGGCCTCTTCAGGCTGAGCCATGATGGCTTGACCGATGTGAATAATTTCGGCCGCGTTTGCTCCGAAACAATGAATTCCCAGCAGTTGCAACGTTTCGCTATGAAACAAGATCTTTAACATGCCCACCCGCTGCCCAATGATTTGAGCTCTAGCCAGACTCTTGAAATTGGCGATGCCAACTTCGTAGGGGATTTTGTCTTCAGTCAACTGCTTCTCAGTTTTCCCAATCGATCTAATTTGAGGGCTGGTGTAGTTTGCCGATGGAATTTGCGCCGCCAGCTTGCATTGGTCTTCGTTGCTCCCCAAAATCCGCATCGCTGCGGCTCGCCCTTGCGTGTAAGCTGCGCTCGCCAACGAAGGAAATCCAACCACATCACCAACGGCAAAAACGTTCTCAACTTTAGTTTGAAAACATGGGTTAACCTCAAGGTACCCGCGTCCGTCAGGCTCAAGTCCAACGGTTTCAAGCCCAAGGTCATGGGTGTTGCCAGTGCGGCCGGTCGCCCACAACACAACATCCGACTTAAACTGCTTTCCGCTTTTCATGTGCGAAATGACGCCGTCATCTAGCGGTTCAATCTTTTCATATGATTCATTGTGGCGAATCACGACGCCACGCTCGCGCATGTGGTAGCTCAAAGCATCGCTGATTTCGTCATCAAGAAAATCCAGCAGTTCACCGCGGCTATTGACCAAGTTAATCTTAATCGCCAAGTTCCGAAACATCGAAGCGTACTCGCAACCAATCACGCCTGCCCCCAAAATCGTCATCGATTGAGGCTTGTGCTCCAAACTAAGAATCGTGTCGCTGTCAAAAATTCGCGGGTGATCAAAGTCGATCCCACTTGGTCGATAGGGCCTTGAGCCAACGGCGATAACAACGTGGTCAGTCTTTATCAATTCCCCGTCGTCGACTGAAATTGTATTGCCGTCGACAAAACGAGCTTGGCCGAAAACAACTTCGACATCGTTGCGGTTATAGAAATTTCGCCGCATCGATTCTTGGCTGGAGATGACTTGCTGAGCTGATTTCGTCAGCTCAGCCACGCTGGGCTTGGCGTTGACGCCACAAGCCACCAAAAGCGGATTGTTGAGTGCTTCTGTGAGGCGATAAATCGCGAACCTTAATGCTTTGCTTGGAATGGTCCCCCAATGGGTGCAGCCGCCACCGATTTTCTCATACCGCTCGACCAGAACGACTTTCTTGCCGTTCTTCGCCAGTTGCATTGCTGCCCCTTCTCCGCCAGGGCCCGACCCAATGACTACCACGTCTGCTTTTCGGTCCGTCACGTTTTCCTCAATTCACTTGCCAAAATGTTTAGGCAATCCAAACATGAATTTGCCACCCGGATTGTGACAGGGAACCCGATTTTTCGCAATTCCGCGTTGATTTGAGTTGTTCGTGGATGAAGCGTTAAACATGGCTTTTGCCATTGTCACGTAACAATTTCAGATTTCAGATTCTTGAATGAGAGATTAACAATTCAAATTCGTTCGCCAAAACTCACCGCTTAAAAACGCAGCTCCGAAACTTAGAGCCTATCCCAAAA
>CAYMFZ010000393.1:0-1834 GCA_964389585.1 uncultured Pirellulaceae bacterium
GCCGTAGACATGGCCAACGTCGACTTTGGTGACTTTGACATGAAAGGCGTACAAGAAAAATTCACAGGAATCACTGATGGATTCAAAGATGTTACAGCCGAAAACGTCGATGGCTTGTCATCAAAAATTTCAGATCTGAGCGGCTCAATGGACGGAATGGGAATCGACAAGCTAACTGGTCCAGCCAAAACAGCGTTCGGTGGCGTGGTTGCTAAGTTCGTTGAAACGATCAAGTCGGCAATGGGTGGAATTTCTGACGAGGGAATTCTTTCCAAGCTTAAGCCTGCCGTCGATGGTTTGATGGAAAAAGTTAACGCTTTTAAGTAGGCTTTGACGATTCGAGTAACTCAAAGGGATGCTAACGGGCGTCCCTTTTTTTGCGCTTTGAACTAAGTTGAGTCTAGTCGGGACGTTTGAGGGATTGAGCTTCACCTCTTCCTGAATTTAAGCAAGTCAGCGGCAAGCGTCACCTTGGTTGCGTCGATCGATGAAACGAGGCTTTGCTCAGACTTTCTTCCGGCACGATAGGTCATCAACAAGGCGTCCGCGATTTCGTCAGGGCCAATTTCAATTTGAGTTTGCCATCGCGTTTGCTCAACGCAAGTAAGACCGCAGGGATTCATCTCTTCAATAATCGCTTCGACTCGGCTTCGGCGTTTGCCTTCTTTTTGTATCTGTTCCCGAAGCTCAATTAAATCCTCTTCACCAGGAACCGCAACAATGCAATTCCCATTGGGACGGAGCACGCGACTGATTTCAGCAACTGGCCGTCGTCCGAACAAAGACACAACGAACTGTACGCTTGAATCCGAAACTGGCAATCCGCGATCGGCGTTCGCCAGAACCCATGTTGCAGCAGGCCAACGTTTCGCCGCGAGTTTTATGGCCGGTTTGGAAAGGTCGATACCGCAGTAAGTTGACGGATGGTCTTGGAAAAGGGCTGGTCCGAATGTGCCGTCACCGCAGCCAAGATCAAGAATTCGTAAATTCGGATCGTCAATCGGAATCAATTGTCTTAAGGCGACGATCAAGCTGGCTGCATGTCCACGTTGCAGCCAGCGGTGTCTCGCAAGCACGGCTTCGCGGTTGTCGCCTGGGTTCAAAGACTTTTTGTCTTGCGGCTGAGTAAGATTCCAATAACCTTCTTTGGCTTGATCGAAATGATGGCCAGCAGCGCAGGCAAGCCCGTTGTCAGACCTCACGAGCGTTTGGTTGCAGTTCCGGACAGTGCAGCGTAATTCAAACATGATTGGATTGTATTGCTCTTCGGAAACATAAAAAGGTGCTGATCGTGAGGCTTGAAGTCAGCGATTCAAATTCGGCTGACTACTTCGCTCGTGAACCTAGACGGTCTAGATAACGTTGAATATCGGCTGGCCAATTTGTTTGAAACGCCATCAACTTATCCGTTACCGGGTGCTCGAAACTTAGTTCGGCTGCGTGTAGAGCCATCCGTCGAATCTTGCTTTTGTCAGCTACTGGCGGATTTCCGAAGGGACCACGATATTTTATGTCTCCACAGATCGGGTGACCAAGCTCTGCCAAGTGAATACGAATCTGGTTGGTGCGTCCGGTCTCAAGACGACATTCCAATTCACTGTAGCCGCCAAACTTTCGTAAAGTCCGGATATGGGTGACTGCTTTTTCACCTTCAGTCGAATCCGGAGTACTTCCACGTAAGCCGTCGCCACGGTCGCGAACTAAACGCGATGTGATCGTTTGGTTTTCGATCGTACCTGGAATTAACGCGACATATTTTCGCACGGCAGCGTGTTGGGCAAATTGTGCAATGATCTTTGACTGAGATTCCTTGTTCCGCGCAAAAGCTAAAAGT
>CAYMFZ010000393.1:1844-3095 GCA_964389585.1 uncultured Pirellulaceae bacterium
CCGCTGGTGTCGCGATCAATCCGGTGAACCGGCAACAACTGAGGAAGTCTTTGAATATTTCGCTGCGTGCGTTTTTTTTCCGCGGCATGTTTGCCAATCAGGCGTGGAACGCATTCGTCGAGCGTTGGCTGCAGGTTTTTCCGTGCCCACGACCAATTCAAATCTGATTTTCGCCGCAAGGTGATCATCCCAGCCGGTTTTTCGACGACGACCAATTCAGAGTCCACGTAGCGAATGTCGACGTCTTTATCGGTTGGCGGTGGAGGCAAAGGGTGATCGAAAACCGTCAGCAAATCGCCGTTGGTTAACTGACGCCCTTCGTCCACGCAAAGCACGCCGCCAACGGTCACCCTTCGCGCCCGCAGCAATTTTTTGATCGCTGACCAAGACGGATTGTCAGGAAGATGTTGGCGCAGCGCCGCCAACACCATTTGCCTCTTCTCCGTAATCTCGAAAATGTGTATGGGCTGCATGGGCGGAGTAGCAAGGAAAGTGGACTGCTTGTTCGATTCGAGAATTAAACTACCGTCGATCATTGTAGTTGTATCGAACCGGTTGGGTATCTGCGAGGACGGACGGTTTTGCGGACTGAATCGTATCCCGTTTCGGCTCTAGACAAGTTGGACTGGTTTGCAGGACCGCATCGATTGGGGCCTGCCAACAACGCGTTCTCAGGGTATGTTCTTGGGTTAGAAAACTGCATTCCTCGACCTCACCCAAACGACTGGCTTCATGACAATCCAACTCATCGTGACTCATCCCGGCGGAGCCCACAAAGACGATTTCCTGGCCTGTTGTCTACTTGCCCATCTGCATGGTGTTCCCATTCAACGTCGAGAGCCAAACGACGAAGATTTAGCAAACGTCGCAACCTGCGTGGTCGACGTGGGTGGCGTGCACGATGCTCAACTTAACAATTTCGATCACCATCAATTCCCACGCGACTCACCTCCGCTTTGCGCCTTGTCGTTGGTGCTTCAGGATTTGGGGATCTATGAAGACGCGTTGTCGTTTTGTGCTTGGCTGCGGCCTGCAGAATGGCTCGATACGCTTGGTCCCAACGAAACTGCCAAGCTTATGGGGATTCCGCGTTCGGCGTTCAGCGATTTGAATTCGCCAATTGATATGACTTTGTTGAGACGATTTGCGAGTCATGCCGAACTACTTGCTGATAATCCCATCTATCAAGTCATGTGCATGATAGGTGAAGATATCGTTAACTATGTTCGCTCGTTGCGAACGAGGTTGGAC
>CAYMFZ010000393.1:3105-5963 GCA_964389585.1 uncultured Pirellulaceae bacterium
GGACTATTTGAAGCAGCATTGCCAGTGGTGGACGATCGAGTCGGCTACATCAGGCGGCGCTCCCATTCAGGTTTTGTTTTTGGAAAAAAGCGACGCGATCGCGAACGATCCCTCGTTCGGTCTTTATGCTTACATCCTCGAAACAGAAAAGCAGGATCAAGTTCATGCTTTGGTTTATCCGGATCGGCGAGGCAGCGGATATGGGATGACGCGGTACGAAGATTGTCCGGACTTAAATTTTTCGCAAATCGAAAATGAAAAAGACGTTCGGTTCGCCCACAAACGAGGTTTCGTTGCTAAAGTTGAAGCCACTGATCCCGCTCGACTCAAGGAATTGATCGCTGGTGCCATGGTAGAACAAGCGAACGAAGATCGATAAGATTTTTAATAGACAACAGAGAGACTCAAGCATTCCTTCGGTTCAACACGTCATCTCGAAGAACGAAGGAGTTCGCTCGTTCAGTCCTCGCGCCGCGAGCCCTTTAATTACGGTAACAAAATCATGAAGAAACACGAATGGCGTGAGAAGACCGAAGAGGGCGAGACCCGTTTGGTAACCGCGACTCGACATGCGGGAAAATGGCAACTTCGATCGCGGTTAAAATCGGAAGACGAGTGGACTGACTTTCCGGTCATTGAGTTGGAAGACCTCGAAACACTCCACGGGATCATTTCAAGGAAGTACCAACGAAATCGAGTGCCCCACGCTCAGATTTTGGAAATTGAGGCGTTGATGGCTAAAGCTAAATCTCGCAAATAGTTTGCTTACGTTGAAGGTCGCTTAGTCAACCACTGCGTCTAAGTGAAGCACTTCGCTTTGATTTAGATTGACGTCAATTGCGTTTTCGCGCACGTCGTGTCAATGTCGCCAGTCCGACCAACCCCAGAAATGCAATCGAATTTGGTTCGGGAACCGATGTTAAAACAACGCTAAAGTTATCAACTGAAATGTTGAATTCGGCTGGCCCGTTTGATGCGTCGAAAAACGAGGTAAATCCAAGTCCGAAATCAAATTCGACATCGGACTCACCTGAGAAATCATACGCCGACAAATCGGATTGCGACAAAGTGAGTGAATAGGTCTGCCATTGGCCATCTGAAACAACGGATTCAAATCCTCGAAAGCTTCCTCCTGCACCGATCTGACCAAACGCGCTGAACGCACTTCCGAAGTCTGGATCATCCGTCAAGTAATCGAACTCGAATGTGACATGCGTGAATGCGCCTTCGACACTGGGATTGTAGAATACATCATCGTTGATTACGTAAGATTGAACTGTGGTTACGCCATCTCCTTCAAGTGGGAACCCAGCGTCATCACGCTCCACGTCGTGATTGTGTGACAAGATCATTTGATCGTTTGGAAGGCCGTTGGTGAACGTCGCTTCGGCGAAACTGATGTCGTCAGGATTGTTGTCTGGCTCAGGTGGATCCGAATTGTTAAACCAAAAAACGTTGTAGTCAAAAGCGGGGTCAAAGTCGTCATCGAAGACAACGGTGTCGGCGGAGACGAACATCGGCATCAGAAAGAGCGCAGCGGTTGCGCCGCACAGAAGTCTTGTCAGTTTGGACATTTCGAATCTCCTTGATAATTTGCCTTACACCCAACAAAGCGTTGTTGTGAAGGCAAATGGGTCAAAGAAAATTCGAATTTAAGAAAAACCTTAGAGAAAGTGCCTTACGCGTGAGACTTTTCTTTCCCCTTCGCAGCCAGCAATTTGCGTTGATAACGACTTTGCACGATATCTGTAAGAACAAGGACTGCTAAAACGAAGTAAAAAGTCGTCTTGGTCATAGGCATGACTTCATTTCCAAACAATCGAATATGAGCCAAGTGTCCGCCTTCGCTAACAAGCATGATTCCAACGACGAAGAGTACGAAAAGACCGAGAACCTCGTACATTCGATTCTTCTCCAAAAACGTGGCGACGTGATCAGAAAGCCAAATCATTAGAACGCCGCTAACGACGATCGCGGCTGCCATCACCCAGAAGACTTCGGTGAGAGCCATCGCACTGAGGATTGAGTCAAAGGAAAAAACCAAGTTCATGACAACAATCCAAAATACGATCATACCGACGGACTTCTTTTTCTTTTCACCGCCGTCATGGTCGTCATGCTCAAGCCGCGTCATGTGCCAAATCTCTTTCATCGCCGTGTAGATAATGAAAGCTCCACCCACGAGCACGATCACGCTGTGAAGATTGAAGTGGGCTTCGCACCAAGAGAAAGCAAATTCGCAAACGTTGGTGCGCTCAAACCAATCTTTTAGGTAAACCAAAAAGCACAGTAATCCGATACGCAAAAAGATCGCAATTCCAATTCCCCAGGAACGAACTTTTTGGCGATGTTCCGGTGGAGCATGTTTTGATTCGAGGGAAATGTAAAGCAGGTTGTCAAAGCCCAATACGGCTTGCAGCAAAATCAAGAGCCCCAGCGTCGTGAGATTCGCAACCAATCCCGGGGCTTCTTCTTCAGCCGATCCAGCATCGGCATTTTGTCCGGGTTCAGCAGGAGTGCCCACGTCGCTTGTTTGGCCAACATCAGTCGCGAACCCAAAAGCCTTTGAAGTTTCGGTGATCATCGCAACAATCACGAGACTCATCGCGGCGAGTAAAGTCAATCTAAAGGTGTATTTCAGAAGTTGCATCCGCGAGCTTTCCGGCTAATTCATTTGTTATTCAAAAAGCCGATTTTATCATACCGCCAAGATTTGTTGATACCAGTTTGGCTGTGGTCAACAACCTTTTTCTGATCCTTGCTGCGATTTGAACCCAATCCGCTTCAAAAATCGCACGTGGTCTGCGATCATCCTTGATACCTACTCTCAATGAAAGTGATTTGTCATGCTCCACAAT
>CAYMFZ010000394.1:0-386 GCA_964389585.1 uncultured Pirellulaceae bacterium
GGCTTCTCCGGTTCGCATCGTTGACGTTGGCACGGGAAGTGGGTGCATTGCTGTTACCTTGGCAAAGCAGATTGAAAATTCAAAAATCGCGGCCATCGACATTTCTGAAGGCGCGATCGGCGTGGCTCAATCCAACGTTGACACTCATGAAGTCGGCGATCGAGTCAAATTGTTCCAAGGCGATTTGCTCGATGGATTGCCCAAAGGCAGCGACAGGGTTCACATCATCGTCAGCAACCCGCCGTACATTGGCAACAACGAAATTGAAACGGTTGACGAAAACGTTAAGAACCACGAGCCGAAAGTCGCATTGTTTTCCGGCGAGCACGGCACTGAGATCATCGAGCGACTGATCGCTCAAGGCCCTGAATATCTCGTTCCCGGTG